>CALGOY010000053.1 GCA_937960725.1 uncultured Bacillota bacterium | reverse complement strand
TCCTCGAGATGCTTAATGATAAGCCTGATAGAGAGATGAAAGAGCTCTTGAACGAGGAAATGAACGATTTGAAAGCCAAGGAAGAGGAGCTTAAGCAAAAATTGAAATTGCTGCTAATCCCTAAGGATCCCAACGATGAGAAAAATGTTGTGATGGAAATCAGGGGCGGTGCAGGGGGAGAAGAGGCGGCCCTATTTGGGGCGGATCTTTTTAGGATGTATTCCCGTTATGCAGAGCGGAAAGGTTGGAAATTAGAGATACTTAGTGCCAACTATACGGATATAGGGGGAGTAAAAGAGCTTATATTTGTCCTTGAAGGTAAAGGAGCTTACAGCCGATTGAAGTATGAAAGTGGTGTTCATAGGGTGCAAAGGGTCCCCACTACTGAGTCTGGGGGAAGAATTCATACTTCTACTGCTACTGTGGCAGTTCTTCCAGAGGCAGAGGATGTAGATGTACAGATTAATCCCAATGATTTGAGGATCGACGTTTTCCGCTCTTCTGGCCATGGAGGTCAGAGCGTAAACACCACCGATTCTGCTGTGCGCATTACCCATTTGCCGACGGGACTTGTGGTTACCTGCCAGGATGAGAAGTCTCAGCATAAGAACAAAGAAAAAGCCATGAGGGTCTTAAAGGCTAGACTGTTGGATATGGTGCAGAGGGAACAACAAGAAGAATACGCCCAAGCTAGAAAAAGTCAGGTAGGAACTGGAGATAGGAGCGAGAGAATACGTACCTATAACTTTCCTCAAGGAAGGGTTACGGATCATAGGATCGGCTTAACTTTGTATAAGCTAGAGGATTTTCTCGATGGCGATATAGATGAGATGATTGATGCCCTTATCACAGCAGATCAGGCTGAAAAACTGGCTAGTATGGAGGATTAACATATTAGGGATTCTCTTCGAATATAATTATGGTGGATTATTTTACTGATTTGAGGGGGATTGTTATGTCAGATCTGCTGTTTAGTTCAATGATCGGGGCAGGGGCCGGTATAATAGGAACTGGTATTGGAGGCGCTATTGGCTTTATACTGAATAGACCTAGTAAAAGGTTCCTCAGCATGCTGATGGGTTTTTCAGCAGGGTTAATGATTGCCGTAGTGTGCTTTGACCTGCTGCCAGAATCGTTTACCATTGGAAGCCTATCTTCAGGGGTGCTAGGAGTTATTTTGGGCGCTTTGGCTATTATAATATGTGAGGATTTGATAGATCGCTATAGGGAAGTTAGGGGAATAAAAAGAGCGGGGAAAAGCTATGTTGAAACCGGCATTTTAGTGGGACTTGGTATAGCGCTGCATAATTTCCCGGAGGGGCTTGCCATAGGCTCGGGATTTACAGCTTTACCAGCCTATGGGCTGGGCTTGAGCTTGATAATCGCGCTTCACGATATTCCGGAGGGAATAGCCATGGCAACTCCCATGGCTGCTGGAGGGCTTAACAAATTCAAGATATTTTTAGCAGCTATACTGGCTGGGATTCCTACGGGGATTGGGGCGGTTATTGGTTATCTGCTGGGGGAGATATCCCCTATATTTATATCTTTGTGTTTGGGGTTTGCTGGGGGTGCAATGCTTTATATTACGTGCAGCAAGCTGATTCCCGAATCGCAGGATTTGTATAGGGGTAGAGTTTCTAGCCTAAGCCTTATTATGGGGGTAATTGTGGGGGTTATTATTTTAAGGATAGTCTTATAGATTTAAAATATACAGACTATATGCCATACAAAGGAGTAATAGACTTGGAAACGAAGATACTGAAGATTAGCGATATTGAGAAAGATTATAAGGCTATTGAAGCGGGTGCTTCTTTGATCAGGCGCGGTGAATTGGTGGCTTTTCCTACGGAGACGGTATACGGATTAGGCGCTAATGCTCTTGATGCCAAGGCGGTTGAAAAAATATATGAAGCTAAGGGAAGGCCTGGAGATAACCCTCTGATAGTTCACATAGCAGATTTCGATGCCGTTAGGCCTCTAGTTGAAGAGCTGCCCGAAAAAGCAGAAAAGTTAATGGAGGCTTTCTGGCCAGGCCCCCTCACCCTTATTCTGAAAAAATCCAGCATCGTTCCAGACAGGACGACGGGAGGGCTAAATACTGTAGCTATAAGAATGCCCAACAATCCTGTAGCTCTGGCTCTGATAAGGGAGAGCAGAGTTCCTATTGCCGCCCCAAGCGCTAATAGATCAGGGCGGCCTAGTCCCACGGAAGCCCGCCATGTTGCAGAGGATTTAATGGGCCGGATACCGATGATATTGGATGGGGGGCCTTGTAGTGTAGGGGTAGAATCTACGGTATTGGACATAACGGGAGAGATACCCAATATACTAAGACCAGGCGGTATCACCCCTAGGATGCTGGAGCAGGTAGTTGGGCGGGTGAATATAGATGCTGGCGTGCTTAGACCTGTGAAAAAAGGCGAGAAGGTAAAATCACCTGGTATGAAATATACGCACTATGCGCCTAAGGCGTCGGTTGTTATTGTAAAAGGAAAATTAGATAAAATAACAGATAAGATCATAGAAATGACGGATGAAGAAGTCAAAAAAGGCAACCATGTGGGTATACTAGCTACGGAGGAAACTGTCCATTGCTATACACAGGGGCAGGTAATCTGTCTGGGAAGTCGAAAAAAACCTGAAACTTTGGCAGCTAATCTTTTCTCCGCCCTGAGGAAATTTGACGATTTAGGCGTTGATATTGTATTTGCAGAGTGGATTGAAGAAAAAGAAGAGGGATTAGCGGTTATGAACAGGATGCTAAGGGCTGCCGGGTTTCAGGTAGTGGAAGCGTAAAGCAAAGCGCTTATTTGCCCGCCTATCTAAGTTGGAGGTGTATTTGTTTGTCAAAGACAACTGTGCTTTTTGTATGTACAGGAAATACCTGCCGCAGTAGCATGGCCGAAGTGTTGTTTAGGGATATGCTAAAAAGAGAAGGAATGGATGAGGCAGTAGAGGTAAAATCTGCGGGAGTAGCAGCTCATGAGGGACAGGGAGCCAGCCCTCAGGCGATAGAGGTAATGAAAAAGAAAGGGTTGGATTTGTCAGGTCATAGGGCTTCGCAGATTGACTCAGAGCTTATTCGCCAGGCTGACTTAATTCTGACTATGACTGAAAGCCACAAAAACATGGTGAAAGTGCTGGAACCGGAAGCTTTTGATAAAACTTTTACTTTAAAGGAATATGTAGGGGAAAGCTCTACTGATATTATGGATCCTTTTGGGCAGCCGGTAGATGTTTACTCCTGTTGCGCTCAAGAGATAGAGGAGGCCTTGAGGAAACTAATTGATAAGCTAAAGACTGTTATTTAAAAACTTTATATTTGAAAGGGGATAACAGAATGGCAGAAGTTCATATAATGGATCATCCATTGATTCAACATAAATTGACTTTGTTGAGGGATAAGGGAACGGGATCTAAGGAGTTCCGTGAGCTGGTAGAAGAAGTGTCAATGCTTATGGCTTATGAGGTTACTCGGAATCTACCCCTTAAAGAAGTGGATATCGAAACCCCAATAGGGCCTGCAAAAGCTAAAGTAATTTCTGGCAAAAAGCTAGCAATTATCCCCATATTAAGAGCGGGCTTGGGAATGGTAGATGGCATGCTACAGCTCATTCCTGCTGCCAAGGTAGGGCATATCGGGCTGTATCGGGATCCCGAAACTCTTGAGCCAATTGAATATTATTGTAAATTACCTGTGGATGTAGAAGAAAGGGATTTGATAGTGGTCGATCCTATGTTGGCTACAGGCGGTTCAGCATCTGCTGCAATCAGTTTTATAAAGAAAAGAGGGGGCAGCAGCATAAAGCTGGTCTGTCTAGTTGCAGCGCCGGAGGGGATAGAAAGGATTAACAGGGAGCATCCTGATGTGGATATATTTGTGGCTGCAGTGGACAAGCAGTTGAACGACGAAGGCTATATAGTGCCAGGGCTAGGTGACGCAGGCGATCGCCTGTTTGGTACTCGATAGGGTTTACATTTTCTTACTGACATATAATTTTAATAAGTTTAAGCACATAAAAAGAAGGGAAATATATCCCTTCTTTTTTTATTTCTTATATAAAGAATTTCAGCCTTTATCAGCGGTATAGGCTAAAATCTAGTTAAATGCAGAAGTATAGATTGATATAAATGAGGCAATAATTCAAGTGATGAACAATAAAAGGAACGGTGATAGATATGTTAAAAAAAGTATTTATATCTATATTGATGCTTGCAATCATATGTTCTATTATTTTTCAGGGTTTTGCCGATGCTTTTAAAGAAAAGGAAAAAGCAATTGCCGCTGAGAAAACAATTTCCCTTGACGACGTGTTTAAAGCCAGTGGATGTGAGTGGGTGCAAGTAAATGTAAATGGATGGGCTATGCTCAATTATCCCGATTGTCCCATGGATAAAATGAAAGAACTAGTAGGCGAGGCAGCTGAATTTTTCAATCTTAAAAGCGGCTACCACATATTTACAAACGAAAACGAGTTTATAAGGCAGGCAAATGTAAATGGATTAACCAATGATGGCGATTTGATAAATATCATTATAAGCTGTCAGCTCCATTCTAAGCACGAACGAGAAACATATATAGTGGTAGATATCGTATCTAAGAAAAAAAATAGACAGAGCAAAGAACTAGTTAAAAAGCAAGAGAAGTTTTTTAAGCGCCTAGGCGCAGAGGCCCAAATATCTACCACATTTACAGGGACTTTTGCCGGTGAGTATAGCAATAAGCAGCAGGAGCAAATTTGTGCAGAGATATTTGACGATGTAGATGGGGAAATAACCCAAGTTTTAAATGAAGATAGACTTGTTAGCATGGCTGGTTATTCCCCACATCTTAGGGACAAACTAGATACTGGACGGGGAGTTGTTAACTTGCAGGTTGCAATGAGGTATAGCCCTTATTGGGGAAAAACTTATATATGGGTTGGAAGTCCTATAATTACAACAGAATATTGAGATAGCTTATTGAAACGAGCGGGGCTTAAACTGAATATTATGAGTATGTAGATGAAAATATGGAGGAGTGGGGATAAAGTGGCCAAGTTTCTTATTGCTAAAAGCCCACCTCTACGCGGAAAAGTGCGCATAAGCGGAGCTAAAAATTCGGTGCTTCCCGTTATTGCTGCGTCATTACTTACTGAAGAAGTGTGCATTCTCGAAGATATTCCACAGCTGGAAGATCTAAATGTTGCCTGCCAGCTTCTTAATTTTCTTGGTTCAAAAATTGATATTTACAACAGCACGTTAAGGATAGATAACTCTAGAATTAACAAGGATTACGCCCCGGATGAGTTGATAAGAAAGATGAGGGCTTCGTTTTTAATTATGGGGCCGCTGCTGGCAAGGTTGGGCAAGATCAGAATATCCCTGCCGGGGGGCTGTGCTATAGGAAGCAGGCCTATCGATTTACATTTAAAAGGTTTTTCGGCTTTGGGGGCAGAGATAACAATGGGGCATGGCTATATTGAAGCCAGAGCAGAAAGATTAAGGGGCAGCAGAATATATCTCGACTTTCCCAGCGTAGGAGCTACTGAGAATATCATGATGGCGGCAGCCTTAGCGGAAGGGCAGACCATTATAGAAAATGCAGCAGAGGAACCGGAAATAGTGGATCTAGCTAATTTTATCAATGCCATGGGCGGCAATATCAGGGGAGCGGGAACTGGTACTATCAAAATTGAAGGAGTTAAATACCTCCACGGGACCAGCCATACTGTAATACCCGATAGAATTGAAGCAGGAACTTTTATGGTTGCAGCCGCTATAACAAAAGGCGATATACTATTAGAAAATGTCTTAATCGAACATTTAAAGCCTGTAGAGGCAAAGCTTAAGGAAGTAGGAGTTGATATTAGAGAAGAAGGAGAGGGAATTCGGGTACAGGGAACGGATAATATGAAATCAGTAGATATAAAAACCCTCCCCTATCCGGGATTTCCTACGGATATGCAAGCTCAAATGATGGCCTTATTAACTACTGTTCCAGGTATTAGCATTATTACTGAAACGGTATTTGAGAATCGGTTTATGCACGTAAGAGAACTACAGAGGATGGGAGCAAATATAAAAATAGAGGGAAGTAGTGCGGTAGTGGAAGGAGTTGATAAGTTAACGGGGGCAAAAGTTAGAGCAACAGATCTACGGGCAGGGGCAGCACTGGTATTGGCAGGTCTATTTGCCGAAGGGGAAACGGAGGTCAGCGACATCTATCACATTGATAGGGGCTATGATAAATTTGAACATAAGCTGAGGGTATTGGGAGCTAAAATAAAGCGGGTACAATAGAACAAATCTACCCGAAAGAGGGTAGATTTGTTCTATTTCTTTACCTATTTTCATATTGTAAATAATATGGGAAGTAGGGAAGAAATCTTATGAATAACGAAAGGCGAATGCGTATGAGAGCATGGGCTACATTTATACTAGCAGCTATTGTTATAATACTTATTATCCCAACGCTTATTGTAGGTATTTTTTCAAGAGCAGCTCCCGTCGAGACCAAAGAGCCTATACCATCGTCCAATGAAAACCAAAGCCCGCCCATTCGAGTAGAGATATCTGGTAAAGATCCTGTTATAACCCTCTATAACCACTATGATAAAGAACTAGTAACCATGGATTTAGAGGAATACGTAATAGGAGTAGTAGCTGCTGAGATGCCTGCCTCGTTTGAAATGGAGGCATTGAAAGCCCAAGCAGTAGCTGCTAGAACCCTAGCGGCATATAAGATGAAAGTGCTAGGGGGCAAGGGATGTAGCAAATACGCAGGGGCAGATGTATGCAGTGAATTTTCTCATTGCCAGGCTTGGATCTCCCACGAGCAGATGAAAAAGAATTGGGGTAAGAACTACGAAGATAACATAAATAAGATTAAGCAGGCGGTATATGATACATGGGGCGAGATTATGACCTATAAGGGTAAGGCGATTGAGGTATTTTTTCACTCTACCAGCAATGGAAAAACGGAAAATGTAGATGAAGTTTTTTCGACTTCCCTCCCTTACTATGAGGTGGTAGAAAGTCCCGGCGATGAGAATGGCCCCAGGTATAAGGCAACTGTTTCGTTTACGATAGATGAATTTATAAGAAAAATTAAGAGCAGATATAAGGATAGCAATCTAACAAAGGAAAATATAAAAGATCAAATTAAAATATTAGGTTATACAGAGGGTGGAAGAGTAAAGGAGCTGATGGTAGGGGGAGTAAAGATCAAAGGGACAGATTTTAGGAATCTATTTGATTTAAATTCAGCTGATTTTAAGTTTTATTTTCAAGGGGACAAAGTTATAATCGAAACTAGAGGCTATGGTCATGGGGTGGGAATGAGCCAGGTAGGGGCCGATTATATGGCAAAGCAGGGAAAAAATTATCGCGAAATACTCCACCATTACTATCAGGGAATAGAAATTGAGAAAATTCGTTAGTTGTTAATAGGCCAGCACTACAAATTATAAAATTTGTGGTGCTGGCTGTATTATTTTTGGAAAAATGGGGAAAATCTTAAAAGGAGGTGCATGTAGCGATGTTTAATAAATATAGAGAGCGATTGAAAGTAACTTTTAATAAAAAGAATATAATGAATTTTTTGGACAAACATGGTTTTTATATTGTATTATTTATCTGTATTTCTATTATTGGGGTTACAGCATATTTAACTTCTGATAGAAAAGCTGAGCCCCAGGAGGGCATAGCTGGCGATATGCCATCTCTAGAAGAAACTACAGATAGAGAGGATTTATTGTCAGACGCTTCCAAGAAAGAGGACCAAAGCTTAGAAGATATTGATATTAAAGTTAAAGATATTATAACGGATAGTGATGGCGATAAGGAGAATAAACAAAAATCAGAAGACAAACCCGATGCTAATTCAGCTAAAGAAGCTTCTGGAAATAAGGAAGCTGCAGGAAATGATAAAGATAAAGCGGCAAAACAGACTGAAAAAAGTGGGGAAAATAAGAATAAAACTCAAGATAGCAAAAACAATAATAAAGACAATAAAGAAAATAATGTTGCTGCTAAGCCCGTGGTCTCACAACAGAAGGCAACTAAATTTACCATAATAAGACCCGTTGAAGGACAGATATACAGACCCTATTCCATGGATGAACTGGTGTACTCTAATACCCTTAAGGAATGGACAACCCATTCGGGGCTTGATATTGAAAGCTTTTTGGGTGCAGAAGTTAAAGCGGCTGCGGATGGCATTGTAGAAAAAGTTGAGGAAGATCCTCTCATGGGAATAGTGATTACCATAGATCATGGTGATGGGATAAAGACAAGGTATGCAAATCTATCTACTGCCAATATGGTGACAGAAGGCCAAAGCGTTAAGGCTGGTCAAATTATTAGCGGAGTAGGTAGGACTGCTGGAAGTGAAATATTAGACCCCCCTCATCTACATTTTGAGCTATTAATAAATGGAAAGCCTGTAAATCCTGAGGAATATATGTTGAAATAGACAAGAGCTCCAGGCTAGATTCCTGGAGCTCTTTTGTTTTTTACTTCTATCTCCTCGATTTTATGCATATTTATCAATATACCCATATTTTTATTTCTAGCTTCGGTCTTGAAAGGATTGTTGGCAAGGGGGGTTGGATTTGAAGGACTACATCGAGGAGAGAGCTGTAGAGATAGCTAAATACATCATTAAAACTGGAGCAACGGTACGGGAAGCAGCGAAGGTTTTTAAGGTTAGCAAGAGCACTGTACATAAGGATGTATCGGAGAGGCTTCCCAAAATTAACCCCGAAATTTGGGAAGAAGTTAGAAAGGTACTCGAGCACAACAAGGCGGAGAGACACATCAGAGGTGGAAGGGCAACAAGAATTAAATACAAGGGCATGAGAGATGAGAGCAACTGAAATATTAGGATAAAAATAACAAAAAAACTATAAAAAATTG
Organism: uncultured Bacillota bacterium; assembly: GCA_937960725.1. Classification (GTDB taxonomy): domain Bacteria; phylum Bacillota; class Clostridia; order Caldicoprobacterales; family UBA3941; genus CALGOY01. Next base: position 3,331 of record CALGOY010000053.1, on the reverse strand, counting down.
TTAAAAAAAAGGATTTTATCAAAAAATATAGAATTAATATATCTTAGTCAGAAAACATAAGAAAGGACAGATGGGTATGTTTGGAAGCAGGGATATTGGCATCGATTTAGGTACTGCCAGCGTATTAATATACATAAGAGGAAAGGGAATTATTTTAAAGGAGCCATCTGTAGTAGCATTAGATAAAAAAACGAACCGGATTTTGGCTGTGGGAGAAGAAGCTAGGAGAATGATCGGGAGAACTCCAGGAAATATTATTGCAATACGGCCTCTTAAGGACGGCGTTATTTCGGACTATAATACGACTGAAAAAATGCTTCGCTATTTTTTGAAAAAAGCTAAGATTAGACGATGGACTAGGCCTAGAGTTGTTATATGTGTACCCAGTGGTGTAACGGAGGTGGAGAAGCGGGCAGTCCTAGATGCGGCTTATGAAGCAGGAGCCAAACATACCTATCTTATAGAAGAACCCATTGCCGCTGCCATAGGGGCTGGAATAGATATTAGCAAGCCCTACGGCAGTATGGTGGTAGATGTTGGGGGAGGCACTACAGAGATCGCTGTTATTTCATTAGGAGGAGCTGTAGTAACAGATTCTATTAAAGTGGCTGGAGATAGCTTTGATGATGCTATCGTCCGCTATATGAGGAAGAAATATAATCTGCTGATAGGAGAAAGAACGGCGGAAGATATAAAGATAAACATTGGAATTGCCTATCCCATTGAAGAAAAGCTAACTATGGAAGTTACCGGACGGAATTTGATTTCGGGTCTTCCAAAGACTATTACGGTTTCTTCTGGTGAGATTTTCGAAGCTTTGGAGGAACCGCTGCGGAGCATCGTAGATACCATCCATGGGGTATTAGAGAGAACGCCGCCGGAGCTAGCTGCTGATATAAGCGAGAGCGGCATCGTTATGACCGGAGGCGGTTCTCTCCTCCGCGGCTTGGACATCTTGCTTCAAGAAAGGCTTAAGCTGCCTATATATGTAGCAAAAGATCCTATTTCCTGTGTGGCAATTGGTACGGGGAAGGCATTGGAAGACATAGATGTGTATAGGGAAACAGCGATGTTTAGTTATAATAGAAAGGTTTCATTACAAGAGGAGATATAAGGGGTGAACTAAATGATAAGGGGTCTATATACCGCTGCTAATGGCATGTTATATCAGCGTAGAAAATTGGATACAATTGCAAATAACATGGCTAACATCTATACCCCTGGTTATAAGAAGGATACTACGGTGGTACGGTCTTTTCGGGATGAGCTAGTAATGAGGATAGAAAAAGGCGAAGCTGATCCGGTTAGGGAAATAGGTCATATTAACCATGGAGTGTATATAGAACGGATAGATACATCTTTTATGGATGGAAACTTAGAAGAAACTAATGAATTAACCCATTTGGCAATACAAGGGGAAGGTTTTTTTACCGTATTGACGGAAGATGGAGTACGCTATACTAGGGATGGTAGCTTTCACATAGATGAGAACGGATTGTTAGTTACAGCGGAAGGCTATCCCGTGGCCGGTGTAGGTGGACAAGCTATCCAAATAGGGAATCAGCCCTTTGAAGTGGATAGAGCTGGCAATATTATAATAGCAGGCAATGTTGTGAATCAGCTTCAATTAGTAAGCTTTAATGATCCCCTTGGACTACAAAAGGTGGGAGATAATTTATTTATCAGCGATCTAGATAACGAAGCGATAGAGTTTCAAGGAGAGGTTTTTCAAGGCTATTTGGAAGCTTCCAACGTTGATCCTACAGATGAAATGGTCAGTCTAATAGTAGCAGCTAGAAGTTATGAGTCCAGTCAGAGGATTGTTCAGATGATGGATCAGGTGTTAGGTAAGGCTGTCAATGAAGTAGGAAAGGTATAGGGTTGAGGAGGTTCTAATAAGATGATTAGAGCATTGTATGCTGCAGCCTCTGGAATGAAAGCATATCAGAATGAAATAAATAACATCGGGAATAATATAGCCAATGTAAACACGGTGGGCTATAAGAAAGTCCGCTCCAGCTTTAAGGAAAATCTATATAGCGCTATGGCTGTGAGGAACGAAGAAACAGATGAGATGCTTCAGTTTGGAAATGGGGTTAGAGTAGCTAGAAATATAAGCAGTTTCAAACCAGGAACGCTAAAGCGAACCGACAGTCCATTGGATATTGCTATTGAGGGTGAAGGATTCTTTATAGTTGGCATACTGGATGCGAACGGGCAAATAACCGATAGATTATATACAAGAAATGGCAGCTTTAGATTAAACGCATTGGCTAACGGCCAGTTTAGGCTGGAGACCCGGGATGGAAATCCGGTATTAAATAACAATGGACAAGCTATAATTTTTAACGGGGATATAAGAGAGGACGATATTTTAATAAAAGAGGATGGAACTATATCGATAAACCAGGGATACTTTACATACGATTATACTCAGCTTGGCTTGGCAACGTTTATTAATCCAGATGGGCTGGGAAGGGCCGGTGGTTCCTATTTTTATGAAACAGAGCAGAGCGGAGCCCCTCAAGCCTTTGGGCAATATGGAGGAGAAAGGGGTAGGATTCTCCAAAATCACCTGGAAATTTCCAATGTCGATTTAACAGAGGAAATGACCCGCCTTATAATGACCCAAAGGGCATATCAGCTTAATTCTAGAGTGCTTCAAACATCGGATGAGATGGAGAGATTGGCTAACAATCTAAGGCCATAACACTAGCAGGAAACATAATAGTATGAAAGCAACATGATGGAGAATCTTGGAGTTTATATAACAGCAGAATCAATGAGGAGGTTATTTAGTATTAGAATGGATATTTTAGATGTAAGAGAGATTATAAGCAGAATACCTCATCGCTATCCATTTTTACTTATAGATAGAGTAATAGAGATAGAAAAAGGAAAAAGGGCGGTAGGAATAAAAAACGTGAGTATAAATGAACCATTTTTCCAGGGCCATTTTCCCGGTATCCCCATAATGCCCGGAGTTCTAATAATAGAAGCCATGGCTCAATTGGGCGCAGTAATAGTGTTGAGCCAAGAGGAAAACTGCGGAAAGCTAGCTTATTTTGCGGGAATCGATCGGGCGCGGTTTAGACGCCAGGTGATTCCAGGGGACCAATTGCGATTAGAAGTAGAGATTACACGGATGAGGAGCTCAATAGGCAAAGGGGAAGGAAAAGCCTTTGTAGATGGTGAGCTGGCAGCGGAGGCTAGTATCATGTTTGCGCTGGGAGATGCGGAATGATAATAGGCAGTGAAAAAGAGGATTTTCGGCTAAGACAAATCCTCTTTTTTATTTTTGTATATATATTATTTATCCCATAGATTTCGA
>CALGOY010000052.1 GCA_937960725.1 uncultured Bacillota bacterium | reverse complement strand
CAAGACCTTTAAATCCTAACTGTCTCCTTAAAAGACCTGTAATAACATTATGGGATAATGTTGCGGGTGTTTGTGGGTCTAAAGCTTTAAAGATAATATGGGCAGTCATAATAGCGTCGATTCCTATGTCTATAGCTGCCTTAAACGGATGTAGCTCTATTCTTTGCAACCTTTTCATGTCGTGGTCAATAATCGGCAAGTCTATATGGGAGTCTACACGGGTGTCGCCATGTCCCGGAAAGTGTTTAGCTGTTGCTATTACTCTATTCTTCTGTAAAGATTCTATATAACTTATGCCAAAATCCGCTACCTTTTCAGGATTTTCTCCATATGACCTTACCCCAATCACGGGATTTAAAGGGTTATTATTCACATCGAGCACAGGCGATAAATTCATATTAATTCCCAGCGCTCTCAATTCTTTTCCCATTATTTCTCCGATCTTATAGGCATTCTTGGGATCGCTTGTAGCTGCTACTGCCATATTGCCGGGAAATACGGTAACTCCATTCGTAATTCTTGTAACCATTCCTCCTTCTTGGTCTATAGATATAAAAGCTGGTATTCCTGTTGCCTGTATAGCATTTTTCTGTATCTCTTCCGTTAGGTTTGCAATTTGGTCTTTGTCCGCTACATTCCTAGAAAACAATATGATATTTCCTATGTAGTGTTCATATAAAAGCTCTCTTACATGGTCATCAAATTGCAAGGAATGAAAACCGACCATTAGCATTTGACCTATTTTTTGCTCTAATGTCATATCTTTAATATTCACTTTTATCACCTTTTATCATTTTATTTTAATAAAACATATAATCTTTTCTAATGCTTTCAAACTGCATTACTTCATTTCTACATTTTTCAAGATATATATCTAAAGTTCCATTAATTATCGCTTCTCTAAGTTCGTCAGTCCCCGCTAATAAATCAAAGAAGAATTTACCCTTATCATTTTTAGGGGGCAAAAATTCAAATTCTCTATAATTTTTATATATGTTATATACAATGTTTACTCCAACTTCAAATGGCCTTATAGCATCCCTATCGGTTATATGAATCTGTACCCCTTGACATAATTCTCCCTGATATTTGGAAAATGTCGGTGTAAAATAATGGGGTCTAAAAATTACTCCTTCCAACTCCAAGCCATTCAGCTGTTCCGCTAATCTATAACAGTCTATCCATGGAGCTCCTATTATTTGAAATGGCTGGGTAGTCCCCCTTCCTTCAGAGACATTTGTTCCTTCAAAAAGACAAGTACCCACATATAAAATTGCGCTATCTACGGTAGGAATGTTAGGTGATGGCGCTATAAAATTAAGAAAGGTATTATCATAATACATTTCCCTCTCCCAATTTTCTATTTTGATAACTTCGAGGTCACAATTTATGTCGAACTCTTTATTTAGCAATGCAGCTAGTTCACCTATGGTTAATCCATATCTAACTGGAATAGGATACATTCCTACAAATGATGAAAATTCGGTATCTAATGTATTTCCTTCTACTTGAGTACCTCCTATAGGGTTGGGTCTATCCAATACTATAAACTTCTTGTCAAACTTTTTTGCCGCTTGCATAGCATAAGCCATTGTATATAAATAAGTATAATACCTTGCTCCTACATCCTGCATATCAAACAAAATGATATCTATATCTTTTAGCATCTGCTCCGTAGGCATCTTAGTATCCCCATATAAGCTGTATACAGTTACGCCGGTTCTATCGTCAACATAGTCGGAAACATGGACTCCAGCTTGAAAATTCCCTCTGACTCCATGCTCTGGCGAAAACAGGCATTTTAAATTTCCCATTTCATTGACTATATCTATGGTGCTTTTTAAATTTCCGTCTACCCCTGTGTGATTTGTTATAAGCCCTATATTAAGACCTTTTATTATATCGCAATTGTCCTTAAGAACGTCTATTCCACACTTTACTTTTTTCATAATCTAATTCTCACCCTTTTCAACTAATTTAAAATTCCTGCCCGGCTGTATATAATCAAGAATTGAAGCGTTTTGATCATCTACTTTTCCTACTACATTTACCCTAAAATCTTCAGGAATTGGTTTTCTTATTATCTGCAGCTCTCCCATATATCTACCCGCATTTTTGTTATCGATGGTAATAAAGTTTACATTTTTCTGTACACAGTTAAACGGCAATATCTCTTCGTCTATTTTAGATCTAAGCTGTGAAGAACGGATTATGTATTCAGGCGCATCCAATCTGTTTACGTGGCAAGGATGGAATATGATCCTCTTTTCAATATCAGAAATCCCCTCAAAAAGCTCTACCTCTATTTCAACTATATCCTTATTAATGTTTAAAACTTTTCTCAGTTCTTGTTCAGATGCATAGGCATCGCCAAAATATACTATATCCGCCATTCCACCGTAAATTAATTCTTTTGCTGCTAAATCCGGCGGCATACTTCTATGGCTTTCTATGGTGGGAAGCCCCTCATATACAGGTCCTCTTTTTTGATTTTGGGATGGTATGAATGCTGACACTTCTATTTCAAAAGATTTTAACATCGCAGACTTTTTATTATAAAATTCCATTGAAAGCCCTGTATACGGCCTGGGATAAAAATTATGGCAAGCTTTTATATTATCTATACAGCCACCATGCCTTAATATTTCTTCTATTTCTTCTTGTGTAACTGTACTGGCATTTATTACAACAGCTATTCCATAATTGTTGTTTGACATTGTAGCTATATCTTTTGCATTAAATCCATAATCACACCTTATCCCGGATATACCCATTTGGTAAAAAGGAGCTAAATCTATTGGGCTTGCATTTATCCATTTAAATACTTTCGGAGATACGTCCACCATTATATTCATATTTTTCAATTTAGCATGTTTTATAATCTGCACAGCCTGTTCTAGACTTGCTTTATTTTGTATTACAGCATTAAAAGAGGTAAAAATATTTGATATACCTAAAAAGCTAGCCATATCTATATATTCCATATTGGCTTTTAAATCGTATTCGTCACCCGCATATATCGATATACCGATTTTCAATTTGATATCCCCCTGCCGAATTGACCTATTCATCCACAATCGATGCTAGTACAGCATTATGAAATAGCCGTCTAAACCTACTTATGGCGTTATTTTGTCTAGATGGGTGCACTCTATTTGTAAGCAATATTACATAAACATTATGAGGTATATCTATCCAAATTGATGTGCCAGTAAAGCCTGTATGGCCAAAGGCAGCAGAGGAAATTAAATCCCCTCCTGATGAAATCCTGCCCTTTTCTCCTTTTATGCACCATCCGATAGCTCTATCCTCGTTCAAATAATAAGTATAGTTGTGCGTCATCATTTCAAAAGCTGGAATGGAGAGAAATCTACCTGCTGGAAGTGCTCCTTTATTTATAAGCATATTTGCAAATTTTATAAGATCTTCTATATTTGAAAAAAGGCCAGCATGGCCAGATATTCCACCTAAAAACCTGGCATTTTCGTCATGACATTTACCTATGAGTACATTGCCCGTATTTTCATCTATTTCGGTTGCGGCTACATTTTCGGTTTCAGGATTAAAACACGTATTATCCATACCGATGGGCTTAAATACATATGTATTACATAATTGATCCATCGGAGACCCACCTATATTTTCGAGTATATGCCCTAAAAGTATAAAGCCTAAATCGCTGTATACCACTTTTGTGCCTGGTTCATATTCGAGTTCTACATTAGCTATACATCTTATAACGTCATCGTAATCACTACACATTTTATACAATGGCAAATAGGCGGGCAATCCTGATGTGTGTGTCAAAAGATTAAATAATGTGATTTCCCTCTTTTCTCCCGATGAAAAATCAGGAATATAATCTCCCACCTTATCGTGAACAGTAACTAAGCCCTTCTCCAAAAACTTCATAAACAACATAGTAGTGCCTATTACTTTAGTTAAAGAAGCGAGATCATACGAAGTATTTTTATTAAGCTCAACATCAAAGGGATATGTACATGCCTTCCCGTATTGGCGAACTGCATATACTCCGTTTTTATGACCAATAGCCACAGTAGCACCAGGAAAATATCCTCTACTTACTCCTTGCTCTACGAGGCTTAAAGCATTTTCCAGTAAATTTTGATCCACTTTCAATGTTACCACCATATCCTTTGAAACTATACCCCGTTGCTTTTTTGTAATTTATTAATAGAAATTCTCAATATTTAATCATGCGGCTATATATTCCCGGTACAGAATCGTCTATTACTTTGGCTCCTACTACTTTCTCGTAAAAAGGAATAGCATTTTCCCCTGCAGCCCCTATAATAGCATAAGCATAACCTTCATTCTTTAATGAATGAAGACACTCTAAAAGCAGTGCTTTGCCTATGCCGTATCCTCTTAATTCTTTATCTACACCTATAGGTCCAAAATAATTTTTGCAAGTGGCGTTATAGCATGCAAATCCAACGACTTTTTTATCTTTTACCGCAATAAAGCATGATACTGGATCTTTTGAAAATGCTACATCACATTCACTAGCCCAACCCTCTCCAAAGTTCTCCTTAACATAGTTTACTATTTGCATTTTATCGGGAGCTAATGCTCTTTTTATATATATCCCTTGCTTTTTTAGCTTTTCAATGTTCTCCCTGTTATCAGGCAATGTATACAATTTAACTAACATGTCAGGCATAGATAACCATCCCTTCTATAAACTCTAATAAGCTATTTGCTAAGATTTATACAGTTTATTTAACTTTGCCCCTGTGATCTTCTATTGCCTTGTATATAAATCCATTAGCATCCTCCAGCAATTTACACGCTTGTTCATAATCTACTCCCAACTCAACCATAACTATTGCTACTTTGGGATTTCTATTACTCATCTCGAAGTATTTTTCCGCTTCCTGGTATGAAATTCCTGTAGCTAGCATTATAATCCTTTTAGCCCTTTCTATCAACTTTTTGTTCTTAGGCTTTACATCTACCATAAGGTTTTTATAGACTTTTCCTAATTTTATCATAACGGCTGTAGAAATCATATTTAGTACCATCTTCTGAGCTGTCCCCGCCTTAAGCCTGGTGGAACCCATTATCACTTCTGGACCTACTACTACATTAATATTTATATCCGCTATATTGTCTATTATTGTTTTTTCATTACAGGTTATAGATATGGTTAAAGCATTTCGTTTTTTAGCTGCTTCTAAAACCCCCACCACATAAGGGGCCCTGCCACTTGCTGAAATACCAATTACGCAATCCAAATGGGTAATAGCTCTTTTTATAACTTCATACTCGCCTTCCTCTTTATGGTCCTCTATATCCTCCTTTGCTACACTAAAAGCTCCCAAGTCTCCGCCAGCCATTATACCCTGTACCATTTCAGGGTCGGTCCCAAAAGTAGGCGGACACTCTGCAGCATCAAGTATACCTAATCTACCACTGGTGCCAGCACCAAAATATAGCAATCTCCCACCTTTTTGTATTCTATCTACTATCTGGTCTACTGCCAAAGCAATCTGATCCAATTCTTTTTCTACTGCAAAAGCTACTTTTTTATCCTCTTCATTCATAATTTTTAGGACATCTATAGTGTCCATGGTATCGATGTGCAAACTGTTTTTATTCTGTTGTTCAGTAATTAGCAGATGAAGCTTTTCTTCCACTATTGTAACAACTCCCTTTATACATAATAATTCATCTTAGCTTATTTTAATTGTATCATATGTGTAATAAAGTTTCAAGTTTGTTTTGCATTTCTAGTAATATTATTTCAAAGTTGTTAATACAGTTGCTATTATACTAACTTAAAAAATTAGAGCCGGATATCCGGCTCTTTAAGATGTAGATTAATCATCCCTTAAGTATCGGTGAAACCTTTTTGTATATCAAAAGTGCAACAAGCGATACAATAGAACCCTTTATAAGGTTAAAAGGAATTACTGCATATACTATATAGGTTTTCATATCCTTAATATACGGATTTGCTTGTTTCATGGCATTCATGATTGCATCCATTGAAAATAGCTTTGCATAGAGGGGAACTATTACATAATAGTTGGACAAGGACGATAAGATAACCATAGATATTACAC
>CALGOY010000051.1 GCA_937960725.1 uncultured Bacillota bacterium | reverse complement strand
GAAACCTTTTTTTTAAAAGAAGGAAATTGGATATAAATGTTGTATATATAATATATATAAATTATATAGATATAGACATGCTTTTTATAAAAAGGAAGGTGAGAGTATCGCTATCCGGGAATATCTGGAGAAGCTGGAGGAAAAGCTGCTTTCTCCTTATGCTTCTCTTAGTAAAAAAACAAAGGGAAGAAAGTATCCTCAAGCTAAATGTGATATTCGCACGGAATTTCAGCGAGACAGAGATAGGATTATCCACTGTAAAGCTTTTAGAAGATTAAAGCATAAGACTCAGGTATTTATAGCTCCAGAAGGGGATCACTATAGAACAAGGCTTACCCATACCCTTGAGGTTGCTCAGATTGCCCGAACTATTGCGAGAGCTTTGAAGTTAAATGAAGATTTAACGGAAGCTATTGCTTTAGGCCATGATTTAGGGCATACGCCGTTTGGTCATACAGGAGAGTATCAACTCAATAAAATTACAACTGGTGGCTTTAAACACAATGTCCATAGTTTAAGAGTTGTAGATGTTTTAGAAGGTGAAAATGGACTTAATCTAACATGGGAAGTAAGGGATGGTATACTAAATCATACTGGGGGAAAGCCCGCTACTTTAGAAGGACAGGTTGTCAGCATAAGCGATCGAATTGCTTATATTAATCATGACATAGACGATGCCATCAGGGCAAATATAATTTCCCCAGATGATTTGCCAAAAGAGTGTATAGAGGTCCTTGGCGATAGCCATAGTAAACGCATAAATACGATGATAGTTGATGTAATAGAAAATAGCTATGACAAGCCTTTTGTGCGAATGAGCGACGAGGTTGGTAAAAGCACTGAAAAGCTTAGGAATTTTATGTTTGAGAAGGTGTATATAGACTCAAGTGCAAAAAAAGAGGAAGAGAAAGCCCAATATGTGATCAATGAGCTGTTTCGATATTTTATCAAGTATCCGGAAAAATTACCCGCTGAATATCGCTGCCATATCGACAATTATGGAGTAGAGCAGGTGGTCTGTGATTATATAGCAGGAATGACAGATCGCTATGCTTTGCGTATTTTTCATGAGCTATTTATTCCAAAAGGCTGGAGAAATATTTAATGATGAAAAATGAATAAAAAAAATGGAAAATGATGAGAATATAATCGTGGTATTGTGGCTGTTTGCAATCGACTAAATATGGAAGATTAAATAATTCATATATAAAGAAGGAAAATGACAAAGTATGTCGAATATTTACTTTATGTAGTATAATGATATAACTTATATCATTATCATAAAATTGATAGGTGATGAGGTTAATGGCAAATTATTTGCCACCGGATTGGATAGAGGAAGTTAGGCTAGCCAACGATATAGTGGAAGTTGTTTCAGAATATCTTCCATTAAAGCCTAGAGGCAAAGGATTTTTTGGACTATGCCCATTTCACAATGAGAAAACCCCTTCATTCCATGTGGATCCTGAAAAACAGCTATATTATTGTTTTGGATGTGGAGTGGGTGGAAATGTAATTAATTATATAATGGACATAGAAAAGCTAGAATTTGTAGACGCAGTTAAGTGGTTAGCTGAAAGAAAAGGAATAGCTTTACCCGATTCCATGGAATCTAAACAGGGACATGAAAAAAAGGAATATATAGAGAATTTATATAAACTTCAACAAAGCGCTGCTAGATATTATTATAATCAATTATTCAATAGTAATGGAAAAGAGGCGCTTTCTTATTTGATTTCTAGGGGCCTTGATAAAAGAACGATAAAGACTTTTGGACTAGGTTATGCCCCGAATTCATGGAACTCTATAATAGAATTTTTGACCCAACAGGGATACGAACGGGATTTGATAATAAAATCTGGCTTGGCGATAGAAAATAAAGGGAGGATATATGATAGATTTAGAAATAGGGTAATTTTCCCTATAATAGATCATCGGGATCGAGTTGTTGGCTTTGGTGGGCGGATCTTAGGTGACGGAATGCCCAAATATTTAAACTCTCCAGATAGCCCGGTTTTTGACAAAAGCAATACTCTTTTTGGCATAAATATAGTAAAAAGACAAAGGCCTATAGATAGCATTATCGTAGTAGAAGGATATATGGATGTTATTACGCTCCATCAGTTTGGGATAAAAAACGCAGTAGCATCTCTGGGCACTTCCCTTACAGAAGGTCAAGCTAGATTGCTTAGGCGCTACACAAAAGATGTATATATTGCTTATGATGGTGATAGCGCAGGACAACAAGCTACTCTTAGGGGGCTTGATATACTAAACAAGGCAGGATGTAAGGTGAGGGTGATCCGATTTCCTGAAGGAATGGATCCGGATGAGCTGCTACGTACAAAAGGCAGGGAATATTTTTTTAAGCTTATAGATACATCCTTATCTTTGGTTGAATATAAACTAGACTGCCTGCAGAAAGAATTGGATTTAAACAATGAAGAAGAGAGGGTATTCTTTGCGACCAGAGCAGCCGAAATTTTAGCTGATGTTGAAAATCTATTGGAGAGAGATGTTTATATACAGAAGATAAATTCTTTGACTGGGTTTAAGCCAGAGCTTTTGTATAGGCAAATAAGATTGATTGAGAATAAGAGGCAGCGGAAAAGTGTAAAAATTAATACTATTGGTAATAATAGGCATGTTAAGGAAATAAAAAAAGCGAAAGCGGGGGTATTAATTACTAGCGATATTAAGGCTGAGCGGAGCCTAGTTTGCCTTATGGCTCAAAATAAAAGGATTGCTAAGGAAATTTTAGGAAAACTAGAAGATATTGAGTTTGTAGATATAGTTCATAGGCAGATAAAAGATATTATACTATATTTGCTGGAGCATGATAAGGAAGTAGAACCAGCGCAAATACTTAGCTTTGTAAAAGATCAAAGCATTGCTAGGCAAATGGCTGAAATATTTAATACGGAAATGGAGTATGATAATATAGATAAGTACATTTCAGATTGTATAGAGGAGTTGGTTTGTCGAGAACTAGAGGCCCAAAGGCAGAAATTGATGGAAAGGATTACCCGGATGGAACAGCAGAACTCTTATGATCCTGATGAGTATAAAAGATTGTTGGAGGAGATGGCAACTTTGACCCAAAGGGTGAAGATGGGCCGAAAAGGAAAGGAGGAAGTAGTATGAAGGATATGGAGGCAAAAAAGAAACGCATCAAGGAGCTGATAGCAAAAGGTAAATCTCAAGGTGCGCTCACATATAAAGAAATCATGGACATGCTACAGGAGGTAGATTTGGAGCCTGATCAGATTGAAAAAATATATGAAACCTTAGAATCCCTAGGAATCGATATAGTAGATGAAGAAGAAATAGAGGAGGATACCAACTTAGAAGATGATCTGGATCTTTCAGTTCCTGAAGGGGTTAGCATTGACGATCCAGTAAGAATGTATTTGAAAGAGATTGGCAAGGTTCCTCTGCTAACACCTGAAGAAGAAATTGAACTGGCAAAGCGTATGGAACAAGGGGATGAAGAAGCTAAACGTAAGCTAGCAGAGGCAAATTTACGCCTTGTGGTAAGTATAGCAAAACGCTATGTAGGTAGAGGTATGCTCTTTTTGGACCTTATTCAAGAAGGAAATTTGGGGCTTATAAAAGCTGTAGAGAAATTTGACTATCAAAAAGGATTTAAATTTAGTACCTATGCTACGTGGTGGATTCGCCAAGCAATAACTCGCGCTATTGCAGATCAGGCTAGAACTATTAGGATACCAGTGCATATGGTAGAAACAATCAATAAGTTGGTTAGAGTATCCCGTCAACTTCTTCAAGAGTATGGTAGGGAGCCTCAGCCTGAGGAAATTGCAAAGGAGATGGGGATTTCTGTAGAAAAGGTTCATGAGATATTGAAAATCGCTCAAGAGCCCGTATCTTTAGAAACTCCTATAGGAGAAGAAGAAGACAGTCATCTAGGAGATTTTATTCCGGATGAAGATGCTCCTGCCCCGGCGGAAGCAGCAGCATATACCTTGCTGAAGGAGCAGCTGACAGAAGTATTAGATACTCTCACACCTAGGGAAGAAAAAGTTTTGAGATTGCGTTTTGGATTAGATGATGGAAGGGCTAGAACTCTTGAAGAAG
>CALGOY010000050.1 GCA_937960725.1 uncultured Bacillota bacterium | reverse complement strand
TCGGACCTTCAGCTCCTGCCTTTGTTCCGAGAAGAGATGCGCAATCTAGCTCGGTTAGCCGAGGAGGGAAAGCTAGACCCCAGGGTCAAGGCCCTCTGGGGGGTCACCATGATGGGACCAGGGCTTCGCAGGCTGGGATTTAATCTAAGGCCTATGAAAGAAGGCCGCCAACGAACATCCATGCGAATATGGATGAACTTCCTAAAATGGCTTTACTCTCCTCCGGGGACACAAAAACAAAGAAAATCTAAGAAAGCAAGGCAGCCCCAGGAATACTGGATGTCTATAGATTATTTAATAGAAAAATACGGGAGCGGGTCTAAATAAAACCCGCTCCTTATTTATCTGGATTTAGTCTGTTTTTTAATTCTCCTCTTGCCCTTTCCCATATCCCTTATCATATATATTAATCCAGAGGCAGTTAATAATATTAGCACTATGATGACTGCCAAAACATTTTTTAGGAATGCAAGCTTGCTGTTTCTGCCGCCCTGCTCCCCATCTAGCTGTCCTCCTACTGTAACCTTGCAGGGGGCGCTTACAAACTCTACCTCTTCTCCGTCTTCGGTATATCCTTTTACCACGGCAGTAAAGGTTTCATCCTCATCCACACTAATTCCTGATAAGGTCAGGCTTTTTTCTTCTCCCGGCTCTAAAGTCAGGATACTCCCTATATTGATATCCCGCTCCTTTAACACCGCCTCAATGTTATTTATTGTCACATCTCCATCATTAGATATGGTACATATAAGGTCTACTATGCCTTCTTCCTCTAGAACATCTGGATCTGCAGTCAAAGTTACTGTAAGATGGGGTGCGCCTGCTTTTTTTACGGTTATTATTTGAAGCTCCCCTCTAAACTCATATTCATCTCCTGTCTTTTCGTCTTTCGCATAGACGTGAGGATAAATCTCTGTATCCGTTTCTATTAGCTCTTCTATAGAAAAACTTTTTTCTTCCCCGGGCTCCAGTCTATCGAACTCTGCTACCTGGCCAAATTCTGGCTCTTCTACCCTTATATCTACCAGCGCAATATCTCCTGTGTTCTTTAAGAAATATTCTATGGTAACCGTATCGCCCGCCTCGATTTCTTCGGGAGTTATATCATAGCTAATAGTCAGCATAACCTCTGCTGCATCAAAATTTACCGTATAGCTTGTTTCCACTTTTTTACCGTCAGGAGATGTCCCAATAAATTTAACCTCATAAGATTTGCCAGGGCTTACCTTTGCACTATAACGTATAGTCTCCTCCTGTCCAGGCAATAGCTGCTCTCTAGAGTAAAACTCATTCCCATTCCAGTCAATTCCCTTAACATTTAGCAGCTCTTTATTGCCTGCATTTTTAAGCTTGAAGACAAAGTCCACTTCTTCCTCTGATGTTATCCTATTTTTATTAACGCTTCCCGAAACATCTAATCTATACACGGGCTCTTCCTGCGACACTTCTACCCGGGTACTTACGCTGCTCATGGGGTAAGTAAGCTTCTCCTGAATTCCCATGGGATCATCAAAACTCAGTATTATATGGCTCTCTGTTGTTTGGTTTACCTTAAAAGCACGGGATACTACCGCCCGCTCTCCCGGATTGAGAACTGCAATAGTTCCTAAAGTACCAAAAACACTATCCCGCACCTCGATGTTTTCAAGCCTCACATTGGCATTAGATTTTAGCTCAGCTGTATAAACAACCTCCTGACCCGCTGTGACATGGCCCGAAGGCTGCGCCGTATAAGTG
>CALGOY010000049.1 GCA_937960725.1 uncultured Bacillota bacterium | reverse complement strand
GGCATGTGGTTTAAGGTGGGCTCTGTTGATGAAAATGAAAAAGAAAATGGTCTATCACATTTTATTGAACACATGTTATTTAAAGGGACGATAAATCGCACAGCAAAAGAAATAGCCGAGACTATGGATGCAGTCGGCGGTCAACTAAATGCATTCACCGCAAAAGAATGTACCTGCTTTTATTGCAAAGTAATCGACGAACATTTAGATCTGGCCTTGGATCTTTTATCTGATATGATTCTTAATTCTACATTTGATGATACGGAGCTGCAAAAAGAAAAGGGAGTTGTATTAGAAGAAATCTACATGTATGAAGATTCTCCGGAAGATCTTGTATATGACCTTGTAAGCAGCACTTATTTTGGCTCCCATCGCTTAGGGCAGCCGATATTGGGAACTATAGAAAATTTAAATAGATTTACTAGAGATGAAGTGTTGGCTTTTTTTAATCGATTTTATACCCCCAATAATATGGTTATCTCAGTGGCGGGAAATTTTGATGAAAACAACTTAATTTCGCTTATTGAGAAATATTTTGGCCAGTGGGATAAATCATATATAGAAAGACAGCAACATTCTAGTGGAAAAAGCAATAAAAGATTTGCTTTCAAAAAGAAAGATATAGAACAAGCCCATTTATGCATAGCTGGGCCCGGCGTACAACTAGGTGATGATAATGTATATCCTGTACTGGTGTTTAACAACTTGTTCGGAGGGGGAATGAGCTCAAGATTATTTCAGGAGATAAGGGAAGAAAGGGGCCTTGCCTACTCGGTATTTTCGTATCCTTCCAGCTATTTAAGCGGCGGCTTGTTTACTATATATGCGGGGACTAAACCGGAACAAATCACAACTGTAGCTTCGCTAATTAAGGAGGAGATAGGAAAAATAAAAAGTAGGGGAGTAAGCAAAGAGGAGTTTCAAAAGGCAAAGGAGCAGCTAAAAGGCAATTACATACTAGGGTTAGAAAGCACTAGCAGCCGTATGATTGCTATCGGCAGATCCCAGCTTTTGTTGGAAAGAATTACAACTCCTGCCGAAATCTTAAATAAAATAGACAAGGTTTCAATAGATGATGTTTATGGCATAATTGATGAAATATTAGATCCTGATAAATTTGTTGTGGCCACTGTAGCGAGGGATGATTGGACCGAGGAACTAATGAAGATTTTTGACTAGATGTACAGGGGGTTAAAGATAAATATGGACAGGTTGGAACATATTTTTAAGCTTCAAGAAAAGTTTGATACTGCTCTAATAGAAAAACGAAATCTACAAGGCATTTCTAAAGAAGAATGGATACAGAAACAAACCCTTGCTATCATATCCGAATTAGCGGAGCTTTTAAACGAAGTTAATTTTAAATGGTGGAAAAATCCAAAAGAATTAAATGAAGCTGCAATACGGGAGGAATTAGTTGATATCCTTCATTTTTTTATAGGTATGTGTCTGAGGATGGGAATGACAGCTGAAGATTTATATCAGGGCTATCTTAAAAAAAATGAAGAGAATTTCAAAAGGCAGCAAGGTATATCCGATAAAAAAGGATATGAGTGGGAATAAAAGGGAGCGAATAGCTCCTTTTTTTATTGGAATTTTTAAAAGCATTAATTTTTGCACTATATCTATCTTTACATCATATGATAAATTGAAATCAAAATATAAAAGCTCTATTTACAGTATATTTGCAGTCCCTTTTATTATATTCTGTAACTAAAAAAAAGGGGGTATTAGATGAAGCGGCAAGCCTTGGTATTTTCAATAATAGGAGGAGATACTAGACAGCGATACTGCATTGAATTATTGGCCTTAAGAGATCATGTAGTAAAGGCTTTTGGATTTAAAAATATAGAAAGCAGCGATAATGTAAAAATATATAGGGAGATAACTTCAGAGCTTTTAGACTGCGATGTATTATTGCTGCCTATCCCATACAAAGATAAAAATGGATACATAAACTTTAAAGAGATAGATATACAGATAGAGCCAGAAGAAATATTAGATAATATTTCCCCATCCACAATCGTAATACTTGGAAAAGCTGATGAAAAATTTAAAAAAATTGCAAATAATAAAAAATTGACTTGGTACGATATTCTTGAGGAAGAAGCATTTTCTATTTTAAACGCAATACCGACAGCAGAAGGAGCAATTCAAAAAGCGATGGAGATGACCGATATTACGCTTCACGGAGCGAAAGTCCTTGTACTAGGTTATGGAAGGATAGGGAAATCTCTTTCAAGGATGTTAAAGGGCATAGGCTCCCACGTCACTGTAGAAGCTCGTAACAATAAGGACTTAGCTTGGATAAAAGAAAATGGCTATAATCCAGTTCACCTAGAAGAATTAGATAGCGTTCTTCCTTATCAGGATATTATATTTAACACCATTCCCTATATGATATTGGATAGAAAAAAGCTCGAGCTTGTACCGAAGCATGCGATTATTATAGATTTAGCATCATATCCTGGAGGCGTAGATTTTATAGCTGCAAAGGATTTAGGAATTCATGCTAGCTTGGAATTGGGGCTTCCAGGTATTGTCGCGCCTAAAACTGCAGCAGATACTATATGCAGTGTTGTGTTAGATATCATTAAGGAGATCAGCAGGCAATGACTATGGAGGTGGTCTCAATGAAATTAAAAGGTGTAAGGATAGGATTTTGTGTCACGGGATCATTTTGTACATTTTCTGAAATAATCCCTCAAATACAAAAATTGGTAGAAGAAGGAGCAGAAGTAATTCCGATTTTTTCATATTCGGTAGATACCATGGACACACGTTTCTTTGCGGCAAAGGATTTTAAGGAGATAGTGGAGAATATAACAGGTAGAAAAGTTATTAATACAATTGTAGAAGCTGAGCCAATAGGGCCTAAAAAAATGCTCGATGTCGTAGTGATTGCCCCCTGTACAGGAAATAGCCTTGCTAAGCTGGCAATGGGAATTACAGATACTCCAGTGATTATGGCTGCAAAGGCTCATCTTAGAAACCTAAAGCCGGTTGTGATAGCAGTATCTACAAACGATGGACTGGGGAACAATGGCAAGAATATTGCTCTCCTTATGAATACAAAGAATATTTATTTTGTACCCTTCAGACAAGATAATCCAGTAGAAAAAGCAAATTCAATCGTAGCTGATATGGATAAAATATATGATACAGTCCTATGTGCTTTGGAGGGCCGACAAATCCAGCCGGTAATGATCAATTAAATATAGGAACAAATAAAAGCATAGATGGAGGCAAAAGAGATGAAAATTGTAATACAGAAGTTCGGAGGGACCTCAGTAGCTAATAGCGAAGTGCGCCTTAAAGCAGTACAAAAAATTATAAACGCAAAGAGATCAGGCTTTCAGCCGGTGGTAGTAGTATCGGCTATTGGCAGAAGGGGAGATCCTTATGCCACTGATACTCTGATTGACTATGCAACTGCCGCACATCAAGATATACATCCTCGGGAGAAGGATTTGATAATGTCTTGCGGCGAAATAATATCAGCGGTGGTAATGGTAAACACCCTTAAAAGCAAGGGATATGAAGCAAGAGCATTGACTGGGGCGCAAGCGGGAATTATTACTAATTCTCAATATACGGATGCTGATATTATAGAAATAAAGCCAGATAAAATTTATAAAACAATAGAAAGTGGCAGGATACCTATAGTAGCAGGCTTCCAGGGAGTAACAGCAGATGGAGAAATAACAACTTTAGGCCGCGGAGGAAGCGATGTCACAGCAGTTGCTCTTGGGGAAGCACTATCTGCTGCATATATAGAAATTTATACAGATGTAGATGGAATAATGACCGCAGACCCCCGGATCGTATCCAACGCAAGCGTTATTCAGCATATAAATTATTCTGATGTGCTAGAGATGGCCAGCGAAGGGGCAAAAGTCATCCATCCCCGTGCTATTGAATTTGCAATGAGAAGTAACATTCCAGTGTTTATAAAAAATACATTAAACAATGCTCCGGGAACGATTATATCCCAGGATTTTAGCAGTACAATGCCTAAGTTAGAAGATAAAGAATCTAAGCGAGTAGTTACTAGTATCGCTTATATTACAGACAGGGCACAGGTTGTTATCCAGGATATATGCTCAGAAGATCAGAATTTACTGTTGACTAAAATGGCTAAAAATAATATAAGTATAGATCTTATAAATATTTTCCCTGAAAAAATTATTTTTACTATAGATCAAAAAGAAAAGAGCAAAATAGAGGAGATTTTACAGCAGTGCGGATACAAATATAAGATTACAGAAAATTGTAGCAAAGTATCAGCCATTGGTAGCCGTATGCGAGGCGTACCAGGTGTAATGGCAAGGATTATTAAGGCGCTGTCAAGAGAAAACATTCAAATATTGCAGACAGCGGACTCCCATACTACCATAGCTTGTTTAGTAAAAGGGGAGGATACTACGAAAGCTGTGATTGCTCTTCATCAAGAATTTGAATTATATAAAAAATGAGCCGATCGGCTCATTTTTTTTATGTGGAAGGGCAGAATAATTTAAGATGATATTTGGGAGGTATGTTGTAGCGTGGAGAAAAAATTGAGGGCTCAGAAGGCTCCCGAAGAGGTAAAAAACCAGCAAATAGTAGAAAATATTAAAGAATTGGGGAGTACAAATATACCAGTTTCTCAAAACAGCAATATTCACTGCCTTACCATAGTTGGCCAAATAGAAGGCCATATGGTACTTCCACCTCAAAACAAAACTACTAAATACGAACATGTAATTCCACAATTGGTAGCCATAGAAGAAAGCAAAGATATCGATGGCTTGCTTCTTGTATTGAATACAGTGGGAGGTGACGTAGAAGCAGGACTGGCGATTGCTGAAATGATAAGCACAATGTCCAAGCCTTCAGTATCATTGGTATTAGGGGGTGGACATAGCATAGGAGTACCCTTATCCGTCAGCACAGACTATTCTTTTATCGCTTCTACTGCCACCATGACAATCCATCCAATCAGGATGACAGGTTTGGTAATCGGTGTCCCTCAAACCTACGATTATTTTAATAAAATGCAGGAGAGAATTGTAAACTTCATTGTCAGACACTCTAACATAACAAAGGAAAAGTTTAACGAACTATTACTGAGAACGGGCGAGCTAGCCAATGATGTTGGAACTGTTTTAGTAGGAGAAGAAGCGGTTAAAGTAGGCTTAATTAACGAGATAGGTGGACTTGATAAGGCATTACAAAAATTAAGGGAGCTAATCAGGCAAAAGAAAGAAGGTTCCCAAATATGATCATACACTCCATTGTACCGATAGATACCATATTTAAAACAGAGCGGCATAACAGTCGCAACGAGATAATAGATTATGGGCAAATCCAGTTAGAGGTTAGAAATATAGGCAATAAGGAATATGAAGTTGTTAGAATTATATCAACAAACCCTATGGATTATCTTAGAGCGGAGCTTCAACCAGGTTCAATAATTAAAGTTCACTATATTCCCGGAGGAAAGTAATTCTCCGGGAATTTTTGTTAAATATATAGCATCAAAAATGAAAAAGTGATATAATTGTAAAAGTATTGAAGCAGCATAAACAGCACAGGACTTAATTTATGTTTTTAGTAGAGGATTTCTCAAGCCTCTGTAGAATAAATATTACTGAGGTGGTTTCATGGCAAAAAAAGCAGGACGGAAAACTAAAAAAAAGGATAAAAAAGCTAGGAGGTTAGGCAGAGAAAATAGCAGTAAACAGAATAAAAACAATGAATTGATAGGAGTGCTGGTTGTAGGCATAAGCATATTCAGCTTTTTAAGCGTATATACTTCTTCCGCTGGAATTATAGGTGTATATTATAGTCATTTATTAAGAGGTTTATTTGGGATAGCTACATATATTATACCTTTTTTGATATTTGTATCGGGTATATTTATCATGCTTTCATTTCATAAAAAGCTAAATAATTTAAAGATAAAGCTTGCTTTATTAGCAATTATTATTGTAATGGGCCTGATTCATCTCATCTACTATCATGAGATAGATGACAGTAGCTTAGGAAGATTTATAATAGATTCATATAACAAAGGAATTGACAATATAGGGGCAGGAGCTCTGATATCAATTGTAGTTTATATTCTATATAAAGGCTTTGGTTCATTAGGAAGCTATCTTTTTTTTATTGTGTTTCTTATAATCGATATTCTACTGCTTACTAATCTATCTTTAAAGCAGATGGGTAAAAGAATTCATGCAAAGTTAAATAAAACTAAAGCCAATTTCCGAAAGTATATAAAATATAAACGTAAGGATAAAAAAGCTAAGGAGCTGACTTTAGTGGAAGAGGCGATTGAAGTGGGTTCAGGGGCTGAACTGCCCGAGCCCAGTTATCTCGAAGAAGCCTTTAACAAGATAGATACAGTTATATCTAGTAGAGGAGAAGTGGAAGATGCATTAGAAGATAGTAAAACAGAACAATTGGATGATATAAAAATACTAAACTTTGATAAAGATGAAAATATAGAAAAAACAGATAGCGAAGCTGTCGGAAAAGATGAAAATCAAAGTAAAGATTCTTCTAAAAAGGTAAATTCATCATATAAATTTCCACCATTGACGTTATTAAAATCACCTGACTATTCAGAAGAGACAAAGAAAATAAGCGATATTAAGCTAAAGAACAATGCTAGGCTGTTGGAAGATACACTTAATAATTTTGGAATTACAGCTCGAGTTATTCAGGTAAGCTGTGGTCCGGCAGTTACAAGATACGAGCTTCAACCGGCTCCTGGGATTAAGGTAAGCCGCATAGTTAATCTAGCCGATGATATAGCTTTAAGTTTAGCCGCTACTGGTGTTAGAATCGAAGCTCCTATTCCAGGGAAAGCTGCAGTTGGAATAGAAGTACCAAACAAGAGCATATCAACTGTATTATTGAGGGAAGTTTTAGAATCCCAAGAGTTCATCAATCATCCTTCAAAATTAGCCTTTTCGTTGGGCAAGGATATAGCGGGGAAAGTTATAGTTGCTGATATTGCAAAGATGCCTCATCTATTGATTGCAGGTGCTACAGGCTCAGGAAAAAGTGTTTGTATCAATGCATTAATTGCTAGTATTTTGTATAAGGCTACCCCGGAGGAAGTAAAGTTAATCTTAATAGATCCCAAAATAGTGGAATTGAGCCACTTTAATGGAATTCCCCATCTATTGATACCAGTAGTCACAGACCCTAAAAAGGCTGCAGGAGCGCTTAATTGGGCAGTGCAAGAGATGATATCCCGATATAAGATGTTTGCTAATAAGGGTGTAAAGGACCTGGAGCGATATAATGAAATTGTAGATGGTGTTGAAGAAACGAAATTGCCGCAGATAGTTGTCGTAATCGATGAGCTGGCTGATCTGATGATGGTTGCTCCAGGAGAAGTAGAAGATGCTATTTGCCGCTTGGCCCAAATGGCTAGGGCTGCAGGGATTCACCTAGTCATAGCGACCCAGCGACCTTCTGTTGATGTTATAACAGGAGTTATCAAGGCAAATATTCCTTCAAGAATAGCTTTTGCAGTATCGTCTCAAGCTGACTCAAGAACTATATTAGATATGGGTGGAGCGGAGAAGCTTCTAGGAAGAGGAGATATGCTTTTTTATCCATCAGGAACTAGCAAGCCCATCCGTGTACAAGGCTGTTTTGTATCGGAAGCTGAAATAGAAAAAATTGTAGAATATATAAAAGAGCAGTACAAAGAATCACCGCTGGAATATGATACAAATATTATGGAAGAAATCAATGCAGACAAAACCCAGGAAGCTAGCGATGAATACGATGAGCTGCTTCCCGAGGCAATACAGATAGTCGTCGAGGCTGGACAAGCTTCAATTTCTATGCTTCAAAGAAGGCTGAGGATTGGATATGCCAGGGCAGCTCGAATGATTGATGAAATGGAAGTTCGGGGGATTGTCAGTGGCTTTGAAGGCAGTAAGCCAAGAAAGGTATTGATAACTAAAGATGAATTTGAACAGAAGTATATGGAGGATATTAAGCAATGAATGAAAAAACTATAAGAAATATTGGATTAGTATCGTTAGGTTGTGCAAAGAATAGGGTAGATTCAGAAGTGATGCTAGGGCTTATCAGGGATGCAGGTTTCAATATCGTAAATGAAGCAGAAGATGCAGACATCATAATAATAAATACTTGTGGTTTTATTGAAAGCGCCCAGCAGGAATCCGTAGAAACAATACTGCAACAATGTCAATACAAAGAAATAGGGCGTTGTCAATATGTAATCGTAACAGGATGTCTGGCAGAAAGATATAAAGACGAGCTGTTAAAAGAAATCCCGGAAATCGATGCAGTAGTTGGGACATCCAGATATCCAGACATTTTGCAAATCATAGAGGATATTCAAAAGGGTATTAAAAAAAGCTACGAAGGCGGAGCTGTTTTAGATGTAGAACAACTTCCGCGGCTTATTACAACTAATCCTGGTATGGCTTACTTGAAGATAGCAGAAGGCTGTAATAATCATTGCTCTTACTGTATTATTCCGAAATTAAGAGGAAAATATAAAAGTAGAAATTTAGCAAGTTTGGTTAATGAAGCAAGAGATTTAGCTGAAAGAGGCGTAAGGGAACTCATAGTCGTAGCCCAAGATGTGACCCGTTACGGCCAGGATTTAAACGATGGTATTAATTTGATTAAACTGCTAGAGGAATTATGTAATATAGATAGCTTAAAGTGGATTCGGCTGTTATACTGTTATCCAGAATGTGTAACCGATGAGTTACTAGAATTTATAGCCAGAAAAGAAAAAATATGCTCTTACTTTGATATTCCCCTCCAGCATATTCATCCAGATATAGTGCATAAGATGAATAGGAGATTTGCCGGGGAGCAGGTAGCAGAACTTATGGGAAAAATTCGTTCGACGATACCAGATGCAGTTATACGGACAACTTTTATCACCGGCTTCCCAGGGGAAGGCGAAGAAGAGTTTAACATGTTAAAAGATTTTATCCAAGAGCATCCATTTAATCATATTGGGGTATTTCCTTATTCAAGAGAAGAAGGAACCCCTGCAGCTTTATTTGATAACCAGATAGACGAAGAAACGAAGCTTAAAAGAAAAAATATACTAATGGGAATCCAGCGGCGAATATCTAAACGATTTAATAGGCAACGAGTCGGGAAAATATATGATGTTTTAATTGAAGGTATGGATTCACCAGGGGTTTATATAGGGCGTTCCTATGGCGAAGCCCCTGAAGTAGATGGTAAAATATTTGTAATGAGCTCTGAAAAATTAATACCAGGCCAGTTTGTTAAGGTAAAGATTACTAAGGCCTATGATTATGATTTATTGGGGGAGTACTATGAATTTAGCGAATAAGATTACAATTGCAAGAATTTTTATCATACCGGTTTTTATAATATTTCTACTAGCTGATTTTCCATACAGCGATTACTTAGCTGCCATGGTTTTCATCATCGCCGCTAGTACCGATAGTATGGATGGCTATATCGCTAGAAGAAGGAATCAGGTTACAAATTTAGGAAAGTTTATGGATCCCCTGGCAGATAAGTTACTTATAACCTCCGCATTGATAGGTTTGGTGGAAATGGGGCGGTTGTCATCTATAATAGCCATTATAATCATCAGCAGAGAGTTTATTATTACGGGTTTTAGAACTGTTGCAGCTTCCGAAGGGATGGTTATAGCTGCAAGCTGGTGGGGAAAGTTGAAGACAGTTACACAAATAATAGCTATAGTGTCTATTTTAATAAACAATTATCCTTTTAGTCTGATAGGATTTCCCTTTGACAAAATCGCTATTTACGTAGCCCTAGCAATTACAATCTTTTCTGGAATAGATTATATCTATAAAAACCGAAATTTATTTAGACCGAATGAAAGGTGATAGGGGATATGAATGTAGAAATTTTAGCAGTAGGTAGTGAACTACTATTGGGACAAATAGCTAATACAAATGCCCAATATATATCGCAAAGGTTATCCCAGCTAGGAATAAATGTATATTATCATACCGTCGTAGGGGATAACCGTAAGCGCATGTTAGAAGCTTTAAAAATAGCATCCAGCAGGGCTGATATTATAATAACAACAGGCGGGTTAGGCCCCACTTTGGACGATATAACAAAAGAAACCGTGGCAGAATATCTTGGGTTGCCATTGGTTTTACACCAGCCAAGCGTCGATGCAATTAGAGAATATTTTAGGAGCAGGAATAGGATCTGCACTCAAAATAACTTAAAACAAGCCATGTTTCCCGAAAAGGCTATCGTTTTAAAAAATTCCGTAGGAACTGCCCCGGGAGCTATTATAGAAGAAGATGAAAAGATATACATCATACTTCCCGGTCCTCCTAGGGAATTAAAGCCCATGTTTGAAAAATATGTAATGCCATATCTTGAAGGAAAAAGCGGAGAGAAAATTTTCTCAAGGGTGCTTAGAATCTATGGCATGGGCGAATCTATGGTGGAGGAAAAAGTAAGAGATTTATTAGAAAAGCAGCAGAATCCCACTATTGCTCCCCTGGCCAGCTTCGGAGAAGTAACTATTAGGCTAACTGTAAAATGTAAACGTGATCAAGATCCATGGCCGCTTATTAAACCTTTGGAAGATGAAATAAGAAGAAGGTTGGGGGATGCCATATATGGAGTCGACGATGATACATTAGAACGCGTTGTAGTGGATCTATTGAAAAAAAATGATTGCACCTTGGCTACAGCTGAATCCTGCACTGGTGGTTTGATAGCTAATCGCATAACCAACGTGCCTGGAGCATCGGAAGTTTTTCTAGAGGGTATGATAACTTACAGCAACGAATCCAAAATTAAACGGCTAGGGGTATCAGAGGATACCTTA
>CALGOY010000048.1 GCA_937960725.1 uncultured Bacillota bacterium | reverse complement strand
ATTATGTCGAATACGTTCATCTCATCTCTCCTATTCGGATTTAGTCCAGCGCAGCTTAGGTTTTCGGGCAGCCCTGGTTTCATCTAGCCTTCTTACCGGAGTATCGTGGGGCGCCTCTTTTATAACCTCCGGAGCTTCTTCCACTTCCCTAGCGATCTGAACCATAGCATCGATAAAGGCATCCAGGGTTTCCTTCCCTTCAGTTTCAGTAGGTTCGATCATCAATGCTTCTTTTACAATAAGAGGGAAATAGGTAGTCGGTGGATGGAATCCAAAATCAATCAACCGCTTAGCAATATCCATAGCTGTTATGCCTTTTTCTTTTTGCTTTTGAGCAGATAATACAAATTCATGTTTACAAACCCTATCATAGGGCAAATGATAAATATCTTTCAATTTTTCCATTATATAATTAGCATTGAGAACTGCGGTTTCGGATACCTTCCTCAACCCTTCTGCCCCCATGGTTAATATATAGGCATAGGCTTTTATCGCTACATTGAAATTGCCATAAAAAGATTTTATCTTGCCAATGGATAGGGGCCGTTCGTAGTCTAAGTAATATTTTTCCCCATCGTACTCCACCATTGGCTTAGGTAGGAACGGAACCAGATCCTCCCTCACCCCTATAGGACCAGATCCAGGCCCTCCACCACCGTGGGGTGTGCTGAAAGTCTTGTGAAGATTTAGGTGTACCACATCAAATCCCATATCTCCCGGCCTGGCTATCCCCAATATAGCATTGGCATTAGCTCCATCATAATACAGAAGTCCTCCAGCATCGTGAACTATCCGGGCCACCTCCACTATATTTTCATCGAAAAGGCCTAGTGTGTTAGGATTGGTCAGCATCAGCCCAGCGGTTTCTTCATCGACCATTTCCCTAAGGGCTTCTAAATCCACCCCACCCCTATCGTCGGAGGGAACCTCCACCACATCGAATCCAGCCAATGCCGCTGAAGCCGGATTAGTCCCATGGGCGGAGTCCGGTACAAGCATCTTTTTCCTCTGGCCCTGGCCATGATGTTGGTGATAGGCCTTGATAATCATAAGCCCTGCCAACTCTCCGTGGGCTCCCGCTGCAGGCTGCAGGGTAAAACGGGCCATTCCGGTTATTTCAGACAACAATTTATCCATCCGATACATCAGCTCCAAGCAGCCCTGCACGGTCTCCTCTGGCTGTAGAGGATGGACGTCAGTAAAGCCTCTAAGTCTTGCTAGGTCTTCATTTAACTTGGGATTATACTTCATAGTGCAGGAGCCTAGAGGATAAAAACCGGTATCCACTCCGTGATTTAGAGCAGATAGGCCTACGAAATGGCGAACCACCTCATTTTCACTAACCTCTGGCAGATTAGGCTCTTCATCCCTCAAATATTCCGTTGGAATCAAATTTTCCAGGCTAGACTGGGGTACATCCAGCTTAGGCAGGGAATATCCTACCCTTCCAGGGACACTTTTTTCAAATATAAGTTTCCTATTAGTTTTCATTGGCCAAATCACCTGCCTCTTTTACCAGTTTGTCCATTTCCTCTCGGGTCCGCTTCTCGGTAACAGCCAGCAGCCAGCCATTTTTTATGTCTGGGTATGCTTTCCCTAAATCATATCCTCCAATTATTCCCCTCTCCAACAATCTATTATTTAACAGCTCTATCGGCACGGTACTTTTAACTGCAAACTCCTTAAAGAAAGGACCAGAAAACACGGGCGTAAAGTATCCTGTCTCAAGCAGCTTATCGTATAGGTAATGGGCCTTGTGCAAACACTGAAGCGCTACTTCCCTAATTCCTTTTTTTCCAAGCAGGGATAAATACACGGTAGCTGCCAGGGCATTAAGGGCCTGATTAGTACAGATATTAGAAGTAGCTTTCTCTCTTCGGATATGCTGCTCTCTGGTCTGGAGGGTGAGAACAAAGCCCCGCTTTCCTTCTTTGTCCACCGTTTCGCCCACCACCCTTCCAGGCATCCTCCTCATCAGTTTAGCA
Source organism: uncultured Bacillota bacterium (assembly GCA_937960725.1). Lineage (GTDB taxonomy): Bacteria > Bacillota > Clostridia > Caldicoprobacterales > UBA3941 > CALGOY01. The sequence goes on along the minus strand of CALGOY010000048.1, from coordinate 7,639 downwards.
GTAACTGCGAAAAAGCCCAGGTAAGGCCCTCCAAAGCTCATTGGGTTTCCAAGGGCTTGCCCTTCCCCAACTACTATATCCGCCCCCAGCTTTCCCGGAGGCTGCAAAAGTCCCAGGGAAATCGGGTCTGTGCAGACTATAAACAAGGCCTTCTTATCATGAGCCAGTTCCCCAACTGCCTTCAGATTTTCTATTATGCCAAAGAAGTTGGGACTTTGAACTATTATCGCTGCAGTATCCTCATTTACCGCTTCTTCCAAACTGTTTAAATCCACTGCCCCGCTACTATCGATATCCAGCTCTACAATTTCCTTTTCCTGATAGCGGACATAGGTGCTCAATACCTCTCTATATTCGGGATTAACGCTTTGAGCTATAAGTATCCTGTTCCTCCTGGTGGCTTGACAGGCCATAAGGGCAGCTTCAGCTAAAGCAGTAGCCCCATCATACATGGAAGCGTTGGCTACCTCCATCCCCGTCAGCTCACATATCATGGTCTGATACTCGTAGATAGCCTGTAGGGTTCCCTGGCTAATCTCCGGCTGATATGGGGTATAGGCTGTATAAAATTCAGATCTGGAGATTATATGGTCTACTACTGCAGGGATATAATGGTCATATGCCCCTGCTCCTAAAAAGCATACATACTGGCCTCCATGGCTGTTCTTAGAAGCCAAATTTTCCATATGCCTGACCAGCTCCATCTCCGCCATGGGCTCTGGAAGATTTAGATCTTTTTTTAAGCGGACTTCCTCAGCTATATCGCTAAAAAGCTCTTCCATAGAAGAACAGCCGATGGCTTTAAGCATCTCCTGCTGCTGGGCATCGGTGTTGGGAATGTACCTTGACATCCTCAAGCCTCCTCTTCACAGAGCTTTTCATATTCCTCCGCAGACAACAAATCCTCCAGCTCAGAAGAATCAGAAATTTCTAAAACTGCAATCCAGGCTTCATAAGGCTCTTCATTAATCTTCTCCGGAGCATCTTCCAGCTCCTCGTTAACTTCAACAACTTTTCCGGATACAGGAGCGTATATATCCGATGCAGCCTTTACGGATTCTACAGCTCCCAATACATCCCCCGCCTCAAGCTCTGCCCCTTCCTCAGGCAGTTCAACAAATACAATATCCCCAAGGGCATCCTGGGCATAGTCGGTTATTCCAATATATGCTCGATTGCCTTCCAACTTAACCCACTCATGTTCTTTTGAATATTTAAGCTCTGCCAATACCTTCATTGCTTCATCCCCCATTTTTATAATTTATTAAGAATATAATAACAATAATCTATACAGCTTTTCAACAGCTATTATTTTGATGGCTTTTTAGCTTTTCTCGAATAAAATGGAAGCTCCACCAGCTTAGCCTTTAATGACCTCTTTCTAACGATAACCGATATCTCTGTCCCGATTTCAGAATAAGCAGAATCTATAAGAGCTAGGCCAAGATTTTTTTGAAGAGTTGGGGCAAAGCTACCGCTAGTTACCAGGCCAATTTCCTTATCCTCATGGTAGATTTTATACTGGCTTCTTGGTATACCCCGGTCTATCATCTCAAATCCTACTAAGGTCCTTTCAAGGCCCTCTTCGCTCTGTTTTACCAGGGCATCCTTTCCTATAAAATACTCCTTACCCAGTTTTACAAATCGACCCAACCCTGCCTCCAGCGGGGTAATTTCCTGCGATAGCTCATTGCCATATAAAACCAGACCCGCTTCAAAACGTAGGGTATCCCTTGCCCCTAGCCCGGCAGGGAGCATCCCTTCCCCCTCCCCCGCCTCCATTATTTTCTCCCATAGCTCTACCGCCTTATCTGCAGAAAAATAGATTTCAAATCCATCTTCTCCAGTATATCCAGTGCGGGAGACTAAGCTCTTGACACCCGCTATTTCAACATCCTTTGCAAATCGGAAAAACCGAATCTCCCCCAGGGGAGTATCCGTTAGCTTTTGAAGTATGGATTGAGCGGCAGGTCCTTGAATAGCCAGCTGCGCATAATCGCAGGATACGTTATGTATTTCAACCCCATCTACCCTATGTTCCATGAGCCATTCATAGTCCTTATCGGTATTGGAGGCATTAACAACCAATAGATATTTATCCTCTTCCAATTGATATATTATAAAATCATCTACCGTTCCCCCATCTGGATAGCACATAGGTGTATATATGGCCCTGCCTTGGCTTATCCCCGAAATATCGTTTGTAACCATCCGCTGCAAAAACTCAAAAGCAGAGGGCCCCTCAACGATTATTTCCCCCATGTGGGATACATCAAATAATCCTGCCCTCTCCCTCACAGCCTTATGTTCTTCAATAATGCTGGAATACTGAACAGGCAAAGCCCAACCGCCGAAATCGATCATCTTTCCCCCTAATTTCATATGAATATCATATAATGGTGTCTTCTTCATACTATCACCTTCTTCCAAACAAATTAACATTAACATAAAAAGCTAATTCCTCAAAATCCTCCTAGTCAAAATAGAGCCATTATACCCATCGTTTATATGGTAAACTTAAAACTTTAATGGTATAATATGGATTGATTATTATATAGGAGGTTGAAATGTTTGGCAATCAATATTCGGAATAATTACAATCATACGCTTATAGCAAGCTATATTGGCTACATAACGCAAGCAATTATAAATAACTTTGCTCCACTGCTTTTTATTACATTCCAAAATACGTACAATATACCTTTAATCAAAATCACATTACTTATAACAGTAAATTTTGGGATACAACTGTTGGTGGATTTGCTGGCTGCTAAATTTGTTGACAAAATCGGCTATAGAATTTCTATAGTTGCTGCCCATTTTTTTGCAGCCGCAGGACTTGTAGGACTTGGAATATTTCCCGAACTTTTCACTGATCCCTATACAGGATTGGCCCTAGCTGTCTCAATATACGCTATAGGCGGCGGATTAATAGAAGTGTTGGTCAGCCCTATCGTTGAAGCCTGCCCGACGGATAAGAAATCAGCTGCAATGAGCCTACTCCATTCCTTCTACTGTTGGGGACATGTTCTGGTTATCTTGTTATCTACCCTATTTTTTACTGTCTTCGGTATTGAGAATTGGAAAATCCTTGCGTATATCTGGGCCCTTATACCTTTCTTCAATGCATTTTACTACTGGCAGGTTCCAATTGGAAAGCTTACCGAAGACGGCGAAAGCATGCCGGTAAATGAGCTCTTGACGACCAAGATGTTTTGGATATTCGTGATGTTGATGATATGCTCCGGTGCTTCTGAACAGGCCATGAGCCAGTGGGCATCTGCTTTTGCCGAAGCCGGCCTTAAATTGCCTAAGACAGCGGGAGATATATTAGGGCCATGTACCTTTGCAATTCTTATGGGAAGCTCCCGGGTATTTTATTCTAAATTCAGCGAAAAAATCAATCTAGAGCTGTTTATGGGGCTTAGCAGCGCTCTTTGTATTATAAGCTACCTGCTTGCAGCCTTTTCACCCTACCCCATCCTTGCTATGATCGGTTGTGCCCTCTGCGGGCTATCCGTAGGCATTATGTGGCCGGGAAGCTTTAGCCTGGCTGCTGCCAACTGTCCTAGGGGTGGAACGGCAATGTTTGCATTCCTGGCTCTAGCAGGAGATCTGGGGTGTTCCGCAGGTCCCGCCGTCGTAGGCTTTGTTTCTAATTGGCCTCCTAATCCATAGAAAACATCATTTGACATGACCCTTATACAATCAATTTTTTCTTCCTTTCCTAGGGCCTTCCAACTTTCCTGATCCATCTCGAAAAATTCATAGAAGCCTTCTATCTTCTGCACTGCATCCATCAGTTCCCTAATTATTAAATCATACTCTCTTCTAAACTCTATACCCATACTTCCTATTATCCCACAAGGTATATTATCTATCCCCTGTAGCGGATTTTGCTTTAGCTCTATTTTCTTTCTCATTGGGATTAAATAGTACAATTCGATCGCCTTCTAGCTCCATCTTAACTTTGCTAGAACCCCGAATTCCTATTTTCTCTAAATATTCCCTAGGTATCTGCAGCCGCCCAGCCCGATCTAATACTATCAGCTCCTCGTGGGTATCCTCTTCCTGCTCCTTCTCTTCTTCCCTTTGAGCTAGCTCCTTCAGCTCCTCTGCATAGGACTTTCTGCGGATGAATTCGCTGCTGGTTCGCCCATCCCTGATTGCAACTACCCGATCCACTTTCCTAGATAGCTGGCGGTCATGGGTGACGATTATAATAGTAACTCCTAGGCTGCGATTAAGCTCCCTAAACACATCCATGATTTGAGATGCCGTTTTAGTATCCACAGCCCCTGTAGGCTCATCCGCTAGCAAGAGCTTGGGCTGATTTGCCAAAGCAATTGCAATAGCAACCCTCTGCTGCTCCCCTCCGGATAGTTGGCTTAGCCTACTCTTCCGCCTATGGCCAAGCCCTACCATCTCCAAAAGCTCCCGCGCCCTTTCCCTACTTGCCCTACCTTTTAACATCATAGGCAGTTCCACATTTTCCTCGGCAGTTAGATAGGGCACTAAATTTCTGGCATTGTTCTGCCAAACAAAGCCCACTGTTTCCCTCCTATATTTAACCAGCTCCCGATCCGTTAGTTTCAACAGATCCTTTCCATCAACCCACACTTTGCCCGCTGAAGGGCGGTCAAGGCCTCCCAAAATATTCAAAAGCGTAGACTTACCGCTTCCGCTATTCCCTATAATAGCCATCAGCTCCCCAGCCTCTATGGTCAAATCTAGGCCTTGAAGAGCTACCACTTCAACATCAGCCGTTTTATAGATTTTTACTAGATTTTCACATATAACCATCTTATATCTCTCCCCTATCCCCAATCAATTAGCGGGACTACTTATCCTGATCTACAATCTCCCCATCTTCCAATGTAAAAACGCAATCTCCCAGTTCCATCATATTAGGATCGTGGGTAGCCATTATCACCGTTACTCCTTCTTTTTCTACCAAATCCCGAAACACCTTCATCACCTGCAGAGCCATACCGGTATCCAGCTCCGCAGTAGGCTCATCTGCAAATATAACTTTGGGGTGGTGGGCGAAGGCCCGAGCAATCGCCACCCTCTGCTGCTCTCCTCCCGAAAGCTCATGGGGCCTATGGTGCATTCGCTTATGCAATCCTACAAAAGCCAAGCACTCCTCCGCCCGCTCCTTTCGCTTCTTAGGATCATAGCCCGCTATCCTAAGGCCAAACTCTACATTTTCATAGGCAGACATCTGAGAGACCAGGGCAACTGACTGAAATACAAATCCTATTTCCCGGCGCCTTATCTCATCCCGCTCTTTCTCAGCCATCTGGGTTATCTCCCTGCCATTTATATATATCTTTCCCTTTGTCGGTCTATCCAGCGCTCCCAGCAGATTCATTAAGGTGGTTTTACCAGAGCCAGAACGGCCTTTTAGAATTGTAAGGGTTCCTGGCATAATAGACAGGTTGATATTTTTCAACGCATGGACTACATCCCTTCCAGAGGGGAAATCCCTGCAAACTCCTTCTGTTCTAATAATTGGCTGCATAAGCTACCCCCATTTCCCCTAACTCTCCCTTTTAGCTACTATTATATCACCTTTACCCGCTATAATCTATAGCTCTTTTCCATTATTTAACTATTTATGCAGAGCTTTTATAGCTAAAAAAAGCTTTGGCTATAGAGCTTCCAGCAAGCCAGCCGGTGGAACAAGCCGCCTGGATATTATACCCCCCAGTATCTCCATCGATGTCCAATACTTCCCCTGCAAAAAACAGCCCTGGTACTATCCGGGATTCCATTGTCTTTGGATCAACTTCCTTCAAAGATACACCTCCCCGGGTAACCATGGCAAGGTTAAAATCTCCTAGCTTTTCTACCTTAAGGGGAAATCCATATAATAGTCCTGCTATTCTTTTTCTCTTCTCCCTATCTAGATCAGCACACCGCTGTTTCTCCGAAATTTCAGATAACTCCATAAGTTTTCGTATCAGCCGCTCTGGCACCGGAATATTTTTCAGGGCGTTCTTTACGAGGGACTTCCCATGCTTTTGAAGCAAACTGATAAATTGCCTATGAAACTCCTCTTCATCTTTTATTGAAACAAAGTTCAGTTTTATAATATCCCCAGGCAAAACGTACCTAGAATAATTCAATATTCCCGGCCCCGAAAGCCCGCGATGGGTTATCAGCACATCCCCCTGCCAATCTTTAATTTTCTTTCCTCCGCGCCACAGCGAAATATTTATATCCTGGAAAGAAACTCCCGAAAGCTCCTCAAAGGGATGGTCTTCAATATACAAAGGGGTCAACGCAGGCATCGGTTCTGAAATAGAATGGCCTAAATTTTTAGCCAATGTTATAGGGAAAACTTTTCCCTCCGGAGTTTCAACGGAGTCAAGCCCCCGATATGCAAAGCTTTCTGCCGGGCTTAGGGTTTTTCTCTAGCAGCAATACCTTTCTTGAGCCAGAGCTATCTTGACTTGCAATTGCTCCAAATAATCCTGCCGGTCCTCCTCCAATAACTATTACATCATGCTGCTCCATACAATACCTCCCATATATTGCTTCAATGAAATATCTTCTATATATCTCCTATTTTGCCCTAACTGCCTTCATGCTTATGTGTTCTATTCCCGCCTCCTCATAAGTATCTCCATAGGCTTCAAAACCAAGCTTTTCATAGAAGCCCCTCACCCGAGTCTGCGCGTGGACATGGATCTCCTCCGCCCCCATTTCAAAAGCCTTAGCCATCATATTTTCCACCAATACTCTTCCCAAATTCCTGCCCCTATACTCTTTTAGCACTGCAATTCTGCCTAGCAGATATTGGCCATTATCAACAATTATCCTTCCTGTAGCAACAGGTTTTCCATCCATGTAGATCACAATGTGGTCAGCCTCAGAATCCTTTTCATCCCATTCTAAATCCTCATCGATATTCTGCTCCTTTATAAACACTTCTCTCCTGACATAATAAGGATCGGATAAATTTTCCTCTCCTTTTAGCCATTTTATTTTCATCTATATTTCACCTCTCAATCTGAGAATATAATATTTCTATATTACTTCATCAAAAATAATTCAGTCAAGTAATGATAGCTTATTTTCTAGCTACTGCATATTCTAATATTATAGCGCTCTTAAAACACTTTTTACGCTCTTTTTAAGCTGATAATTTCACAGCCTATGCTAAGAAACAGTCATTATCATGTTGCCATAATTAATAACCTAACAACTTAACCCCAACTTCAAATGAGTTTGTTATAATTTTAATAATTATGAAAAGAGGGATATAATATGGATGCTTATTATCACTACAATCAATACCGATGCTGTATAAACAAAGCATATGCCCATAAGAATGCATACAAAAAGTATATGAACAAAGCAGCATATCATATTCGAATGTATCAATTTCTTTCAAACAGAGGATACAATCCCGATCGCCCCTGGGAAAAAGATACTCAAATAGCCATCATCTCTACTGAATATATTAGAAATGAACTTATGGATGTAGAATATCCACGGGTATCTGGCCTTAGTAATATCAGAGTAGAAATGCAGATAAACCGAGATATTCACCACTTAGTTCTGCAGATGATTTCCGAACAAACGCCGCCGGGAAGCAGCAATACCAGTATAACCGCTAGGTATCAAGTTC
>CALGOY010000047.1 GCA_937960725.1 uncultured Bacillota bacterium | reverse complement strand
GATATTATGGACGTTACAACCCGGGTATGTAAAAAGCTAATAGAGAGGCATCCTCATATATTTGGGAATGTTAAGGCGGACACGGCAGAGCAGGTTATCAGCAATTGGGAGGAAATTAAAAAGAAAGAAAAAGGTTTAAAAAGCCATACCCAGGTACTTAAGGATATACCTAGAAATTTACCCGCTTTGATGAGGGGATACAAGGTGCAGAAAAAAGCTGCAATGGTAGGTTTTGATTGGGACCGGGTAGAAGATGCTATGAAGAAGGTAGATGAGGAATTAGAAGAGCTAAAAAGTGTATATTTAACACAGGATGAAGAAAAGATAACTGAAGAGTTAGGGGACTTGCTATTTGCTATTGTAAATGTGGCCAGATTTCTAAATGTGGAACCTGAGCTGGCCCTAGGGGATACTATTGATAAATTTATACGTAGATTTGAGTATATTGAAAGTAATGCAGATAGGCCTTTGGAAAAAATGACTCTGGATGAGATGGATTCCTTATGGAATGAGGCAAAAAAAGCATTTTCAGCACAAAAAGATGTATAATTTAAGAAAAAACTGGTAAATATATATTTGTAATTCCTAAAATTCCATAAATAAAATAAAAACTTTAAAAAAAATTTGCGAACATAGGAGGAATTTAGGGAAAAATAGCGAATAAGCTATAAGTATTATTTTATATGAATAGGAGGGTTTATTCGTGAACAAAGCTGAATTAGTTGCTGCTGTTGCAGAGAAGAGTGAATTGACAAAAAAAGATGCTGAAAAAGCTGTAAATGCTATAATCTCTGTGATCACTGAAGCGTTAGCAAGGGAAGAAAAGGTACAGCTAGTTGGCTTCGGTACATTTGAAGTAAGACATAGAGCAGAAAGAAAAGGTAGAAATCCACAAACTAAGGAAGAAATCGTTATACCTGCTTCTAAAGCACCTGTATTTAAAGCAGGAAAAGCTTTGAAGGAGGCCGTTCAGTAAAACTATTTTAAACAAATAATAATCTTAAAGACCGGGAATTGCCCGGTTTTTAATTTTTGGAGGGGTGATAAAATGAGGATTGATAAGTTCCTTAAGGTTTCCAGGATTATAAAAAGGAGGACTGTAGCAAATGAAGTATGTACTCAAGGTAGAGTCATGATCAACGGCAAGGTTGCAAAGCCGGGAACCGAAGTTAATGTAGGCGATATAATTGAAATAAAATTTGGGGACGATATTCGAAAGTATGAGGTACTTAAGGTTGCAGAGCATATGCCAAAGGGCGATGCGGACGAGATGTACCGTATAATAGAGTAGGCGGAATGGAGAATTTTGCATTTTGTTTAGGAGCAGAGGGAAGCGGCTTTAACTGCTTGAGCGAAGCGATTAGTACAGAATTAGCCAAATATCGCACAAAATATCGCACAAAATATATGAGAAAACCGTATGATATAGTTGATAAAAAATGTACAAAGCGCTATAATAAGTTCGGAGGTGGTTATATGACAGTCATAACCGCAACCGAGCTTAAGCAGAATTTAGGTAAGTATCTTGATTTTGTAGAGCGGCAGAATGAAGTGGTGATTACTAAAAATGGCAGAAAAATTGCCAGGCTAACTCCTTATATAACAGACATTGAACAGTATTTTATCGTGAAGGAGAAAGCCTTAGATTATCAGTATGGTGGTAAGAAGGTATCCTATGAAGAGTTTATGGAGATTTATGAAAACACTACCCTTAGGTTGGAGTTTATAAATGGAGAAATTCATTTACTAGGGTCCCCAAGCGTCGTTCATCAGGAAATTCTCGCAAGGCTACACCTTATATTTCATGATTATTTTAAAGGCAAAAAGTGCAGGGTCTTTTTTGCTCCTTTTGATGTGCATTTTAGAAAGAAAGGCTTTGATGAACCCGATGTAATGCAGCCAGACTTATTGGTAGCCTGCGATTTGGAGAACAATATAAATGAAAAAGGCCGTTATATGGGCACGCCTAGCTTAGTTGTTGAAATATTGTCAGATAATACCCGTAATAAAGATATGATAGACAAGCTTAATAGCTATTGTTTATCTGGAGTAGAAGAATATTGGATTGTGGATCCAAAGCAGGAAAACATATTATTGTACAATTTTAAAGATAATGAAATTAACAGCTATATCACTTTTGTTAAAGGCGATGTAGCTCGTTCATTTATATTTGATGGCTTATCGGTAGATATAGACAGCTTGTTTTCCAATCTGATATAATTGCCTCTTAAATATTTGAAGATAATAGCGTATTTAAAAAAGTATTTATAAATAAATATATGTAAATACTAATAGCAGAAACCATAAAGATATAGGAGGAAGGTTATGATTGGCAACAGAGCTAAGATTGCAAAACTTCTAATTATGGTGACTGCTATTATTTTTTTTATAGGCTGTGCAGCCCAGCAAAGGCTAGAAGATGAAAACAGGGAGGAGGGGCCAGGGCAAGATCAAAATCAGATTTCTCAAATTTCAGAGGAAAAAGTAAGCAAGCCCCCTCTACCGAAGAGCTTAGGCGTTAAAGAGGGAGAGGAGCCTAGACTAAAAGTATATATTCATGAAGAAGACCAGATTAGGGAAATGGCCTTTGAAGAATATGTGGCGGGAGTAGTAGGAGGAGAGATCAAAAACGCTTGGCCGGAGGCGGCGATTAAAGCCCAGGCTATTATTGCTAGAACTTTTGTACTGCAATTTATAAGCGAAAAGGGAGAATCTAAGTATAAAGGAGCCCATATCTCAACGGATATTGAAGAAGCTCAAGCCTGGGGTGAAGCGGAGGTTAACGATAGGATCAGAAAAGCTGTTAACGATACAAGGGGGCAGGTGATAACATATAAGGGTGAGTTTGCCCGAACATGGTTCCATTCTAATGCCGCAGGTATGACCGCAACGGCAAAGGAAGGTTTAAACTATAAATATGAAAATCCTCCATATATAAAGCCAGTTAAATCACCAGATGTATTGGATGAAGTGCCAGAGGATGAAAGACAGTGGAGCGTTGTTTTTTCTAAGGAAGAGGTTATTGCAGCCTTAAATAAGCTAGGTGTATCTTTAGATGATTTTAGCAGCGTGTCAATAGGGGAAAAGGGTCCCTCGGGCAGAGCGCTGTATATAGTATTCGATGGAAAACCGGTCTCTGCGCCGGAGCTTCGAATTGCCTTAGATAGCACTAAGTTGAAATCTACCCTCCTGGATGATGTCAGCGTAGATGGAAATCAGGTTGTATTTAAGGGAAGAGGTTATGGGCACGGTGTAGGAATGTCCCAATGGGGAGCTTATTCTATGGCTCAAAACGGTAAAAAAGCAGAGGATATTATCAGCTACTACTTCCCAGGGGTTGATATAGTAAAAAGGTGGGATTAATTTAAAGAATATATCAAATATACCA
>CALGOY010000046.1 GCA_937960725.1 uncultured Bacillota bacterium | reverse complement strand
ATTTGCAGACAAAATGCTAGGGGATGGATATATAAATTTAAATAACAATGCCCCTAGATTTTGTTTTTTGCACTCTTTGAAGGATAAAGAGTATGCAAGGCATTGCTATAAATTATTTTGTCAATACCTACCTTATGGAGAAAATTGCGGTAAAGAATCAAGCGTGTATGATAAAAGAACTAATAAAAGCTATGGTAGAATATACTTTCAGTCAATGACTTCGCCGATATTAAAAAAATTGTATCCTCTTTGGTATCCTGATGGTCAAAAGAGAGTACCAATCCACTGATGCTTTTCAACATGAAGAGGTCTGTTTTCTACAAGATGAAATTTTAAGGGATAAATTTAAAATTAATTCTACAATTGATGCACAAGGAAGGATAGATATTTCTTCAAGAAAAGAAGTTAGGAAATTTCAATCTTTAAAAGAAATTCGAATAAAAGAGTTTTTAGTTAACCCTACAAAAATATATAAATGGATATTAACCTACGAATATTTGGAAAAAGGCAAATTTTTATTGACACCTCGTTTCAAACCTGATGTAAAAAACAAACTAGATATGTTATCAAGAATGACTGGCTTTGAAATATCGGAATTAGTTGCTATAGCAGTAATGGAAAGCGGATATGGTTAAAGATAAGAAAGAAACCAACATAGTACTCAATACAAATATTCGATCTAGAAGTGGGTAATCTAAAAATGAGGAGTTAAATCCAAGTCCTGATTATTTTTATTCAATTTAGTATTTAAAAACTTTTATCACGGAAGGTAAATACCTGGCCTATCTATGCACTAAATCCCTATATTAGCCTAGCTTGGTTTTATCAAAATATGCTATACTTACAATGATTAAAGCTATCAAAATATTTTTAGTTTTAGTAATGGCGAGCTAATGTAGCCTGGAACTAATCATACAAATCATAATTTATTTTGCGTTCCGAATTATAATCCGCCTAATAGCATTAATATAAAAAGCATAACATGAAAGAAATGGAAAGGGGCAACCAAGTTGACAGACAACAAAGGAGATGCTGAAAGAGCAGAACTACACCGCACTATTTGGAATATAGCCAATGATCTACGGGGATGCGTTGATGGTTGGGATTTTAAACAATATGTATTAGGTATATTGTTTTATAGTTATATATCTGAGAATCTAACTAATTTTGTTAATAAGAGAAAAAGAGATGCAGGTAATCTTGATTTTGATTATGCTAAGATGCGAGATGAAGAAGCTTTAGAAATAAAAGACGAGTTAGTAGCAACAAAAGGTTTTTTTATCCTTCCCAGCGAACTGTTTGAAAATGTTAGGAAAAATGCTCTTAATGATAAAAATTTAAATGAAACCCTAGAAAAGGTATTTAAAAATATCGAGGCTTCTGCCCTGGGCGCTGCAAGTGAAAAGAACTTCAAAGGCTTGTTTGATGATATTGATGTAAATAGCAATAAACTAGGCAGTACTGTTGAAGAGCGGAATAAAAAGCTAGTAAAGCTATTAAATGCTATAGGGGATATGCAGCTAGGGGATTATCAAAGCAATTCAATCGATGCCTTTGGAGATGCCTATGAGTATTTAATGGCTATGTATGCCTCTAATGCTGGAAAAAGCGGGGGAGAGTTTTTCACTCCACAAGAAGTATCTGAGCTGTTGGCCCGTATTACTGTTGTAGGCAAGAAGGATGTAAACAAAGTATACGACCCAGCTTGTGGTAGCGGTTCGCTGCTTCTGCAATTTGCTAAAATTTTGGGCAAAGAAAATGTCCGGCAAGGCTTTTTTGGACAGGAGATAAATATAACTACATATAACCTATGTAGAATTAATATGTTGCTGCATGATATTGACTATGATAAGTTCGATATAGCCTTAGGGGATACCCTGACTAACCCTAAGCACTGGGAAGATGCGCCTTTTGAAGCGATAGTATCCAACCCACCCTATTCTATAAAGTGGGAAGGGGATAGCAATCCAGCATTAGTAAATGACCCCCGCTTTGCAGCGGCAGGGGTGCTGGCGCCTAAATCTAAAGCTGACTTAGCATTTATTATGCACTGCCTTTCATGGCTGGCTCCCAATGGTACAGCAGCCATAGTTTGCTTCCCTGGTGTTTTATACAGGGGAGGGGCAGAGAATAAAATCCGTAAATATTTAGTTGATAATAACTATATCGATGCAATAATACAGCTGCCTGAAAACCTGTTCTTCGGAACGAGTATTACAACTTGCATTATGGTATTAAAGCGTTCTAAAAGCGATAATAGCATTTTATTTATTGATGCTTCTAAGGAGTTTGTTAAATCTGGCAATAAAAACAAGCTTACAAGAGAGAACATCCAAACCATCCTTAACGCATATATTGAGCGAAAAGATAAAGAGTATTTTTGCAGGCTCGTGCCTCATGGCGATATAGCGGAGAATGACTATAATTTATCCGTTTCTGTCTATGTAGAACCGGAGGATACAACGGAGAAAATTGATATTGTAAAACTTAATGCTGAAATCGAAGAAATTGTAGCTAGACAAAAAACACTGCGGGATGAAATTGATAGGATTATAAAGGAAATCGGGGTGTGAGGATGAATAGCTTGCAGCGGCTAATTCAGGAGATGTGTCTAAATGGAGTAGAGTATATACAACTTAACAAAGTTATAGATTATGAGCAGCCAACAAAGTATATCGTTAAAAGTACAGATTATGATCACAGCTTTGAAACTCCGGTGCTGACAGCGGGACAGGCATTTATTTTGGGCTATACGGATGAAAAATATGGAATATATAACGCCTCTGAAGAGAATCCAGTTATAATCTTCGATGATTTTACAACATCCTTTCATTGGGTGGATTTTAACTTTAAGGTAAAGTCGTCGGCATTGAAAATACTTAAACTTAAGCCAGAAGCGGAAGGGATAGCCTCTTTTAGATATCTGTATTATGCGATGAAAAACATTAGATACACGCCAGCCAATCATGCCCGGCAATGGATAAGCAAGTACTCAAAGTTTAAAGTTCCTCTGCCCCCTCTTCCAGTTCAGCAGAAAATTGTGCGGATTTTAGATACTTTTATGGATCTAAAAAAAGAATTAAATGCGGAACTGACTGCCAGGAAAAAGCAGTATAAATATTATCTAAAATTATTATTGACCTTTGATGACAGCGTAGAATACAGGACAGTTGGTGAAATATGCAACATAAGCCGCGGCAGGATTATATCAAAGGATTACATTAGGAACAACCCGGGCAAGTATCCTGTGTATTCATCTCAAACGGAAAACGATGGGGTTTTAGGCAATATTTCAAGCTATGATTATGAAGGGGAGTATCTAACCTGGACCACTGATGGCGTCAATGCTGGTTCTGTATTTCATAGAAAGGGTAAATTTAGCATTACAAATGTCTGTGGGCTGTTAGAGCTTAAAGATAAGGATATACTGCTTCGCTATTTATATTATGCTTTACAGACTAGAACAAGTAGATACGTAAATAGAGGGATGGGCAACCCTAAATTAATGAGTAATGTGATGGCAAGGATTAAAGTTCCCATTCCACCCTTATCAGTACAAGAAAAAATCGTCAGTATCCTAGATACTTTTACAGAATTAATCAAAGAATTAAC
>CALGOY010000045.1 GCA_937960725.1 uncultured Bacillota bacterium | reverse complement strand
GAATGGGAGCAGAAGCTATAAAAGAACTCCTCCAAGAAATCGATCTAGATAAGCTAGCTGCAGAGCTGAGAGAAGAGCTGGAGACTGCCAAGGGGCAGAAGAAAGTTCGGATTATAAGGCGGTTGGAAGTTGTCGAAGCTTTCAGGAAATCAGGAAACAGACCGGAATGGATGATATTGGATGTAATTCCTGTAATTCCTCCTGATTTGAGGCCCATGGTTCAGTTGGACGGAGGAAGATTTGCTACTTCAGATTTAAACGATTTATACCGAAGGGTAATAAATCGCAATAACCGCTTAAAGAGGTTATTAGATTTAGGAGCTCCTGATATTATTGTCCGCAACGAAAAGAGGATGCTCCAGGAAGCAGTAGATGCCTTAATCGATAATGGCCGTAGAGGACGGCCAGTAACAGGCCCTGGCAATAGGCCTCTTAAATCCTTAAGCGATATGCTTAAAGGAAAACAAGGCCGCTTCCGCCAGAACCTGCTCGGAAAACGGGTAGACTATTCAGGGCGTTCAGTAATTGTAGTAGGCCCAGAGCTTAAAATGTACCAGTGCGGTCTTCCTAAAGAAATGGCTCTTGAGCTATTTAAGCCATTTGTAATGAAGCGGCTGGTAGATAAAAATCTAGCCCATAATATAAAGAGCGCTAAGAGGATGGTTGAGAGGGGCAGGCCCGAAGTATGGGATGTACTAGAAGAAGTTATCAAAGAGCATCCAGTCCTGCTAAACAGGGCTCCAACTTTGCACCGTCTAGGAATTCAGGCTTTTGAACCGGTATTGGTCGAAGGACGAGCTATTAAACTCCATCCATTGGTATGTAGCGCATATAATGCTGACTTTGACGGAGACCAGATGGCTGTACACGTTCCGTTATCAGTAGAAGCTCAAGCAGAAGCGCGCTTTTTGATGCTATCAACTAACAATATCCTCAAACCCTCCGATGGAAAACCAGTAGTGAGCCCAACCCAGGATATGGTTATCGGCGCATACTATCTCACCATGAAGAGAGAAGGGGAAAAAGGAGAAGGAAAAGTATTCACAGGGCCGGACGAAGTTATTATGGCTTACCAGTCGGGGGATATCGGACTCCATGCCTCTGCTAAGATGAGGGTAACTAAAGAAATAGATGGCAAGAAGGTATCCAAACTGATTGATATAACTCCAGGTAGAGTTATATTTAACGAGGCTATTCCGCAGGATTTAGGTTTTAAGGATAGAACAGACCCAGAGGAGATGTTTGAACTAGAGGTCGATTGCGTTGTTGACAAGAAGGTGCTTGGCGAGATTGTAGATAGATGCTACAGGAAGTACGGCAATACAGGCACTGCTATTATGTTAGACAAGATTAAAGAGCTGGGATTCCATTTTTCTACTAAAGGAGCTATCACGATAAGTATTTCCGACATCGTAGTTCCGAAAGAGAAAGACAAACTGCTAGAAGAGGCCGACAATGAGGTCATGAAGATAGAAAGACAGTATAAGAGAGGACTTATTTCTGAGGAAGAGCGCTATGAGAGGGTAATCAGCGTCTGGAATGAGACTACAGATAAAGTTACAAAAGCCCTCATGAATACCCTGGATTCTTTCAATCCAATTTATATGATGGCGATATCCGGTGCTAGGGGTAGCATTAACCAGATCAGACAGCTGGCTGGTATGCGCGGGCTTATGGCTAACCCTGCAGGAAGGATTATAGAGCTGCCAATCCGAGCTAACTTTAGAGAAGGGCTTACCGTTTTAGAGTTCTTTATCTCCACCCACGGAGCTAGAAAAGGGCTGGCCGACACTGCCCTTAGAACTGCTGACTCAGGTTATCTCACCAGAAGGCTAGTAGATGTCAGCCAGGATGTATTGGTTAGAGAAGAAGATTGTTTTGCTCGAACTGGAGAGAGGGTCAATGGCATTGTAGTAAGTAAAGTAGAAGAAGCGGGTGAAATAATCGAGCCGCTGGTAGACAGAATTGCAGGCCGATATGCAGCCGAAGATATACTACATCCAGAAACCGGTGAAGTTATAGTACGAACTAATGAGATGATTACCCGCGATATAGCGGAAGAAATCGAAAAATGCGGTATCAAGAGCGTACATGTCCGCTCTGTACTTGCTTGCCGGACGGAACATGGAGTTTGCGCTAAGTGTTACGGCATGAATCTGGCTACGGGGGAGCCTGTAAATGTAGGAGAAGCAGTTGGAATCATTGCTGCTCAGTCCATTGGAGAGCCGGGTACCCAGCTGACTATGAGAACCTTCCATACCGGTGGAGTTGCTGGAGAAGACATCACCCAGGGTCTCCCAAGGGTAGAAGAGCTGTTTGAAGCAAGAAAACCGAAGGGACTTGCTGTTATTGCAGAGAATTCCGGTGTAGTTAAGATCAATGAAACTAAGAAGAAGCGGGAAGTTTCTATAGTAAGCGATGACGGAGAGGCTAAAAATTATTTAATCCCATACGGTTCTAGATTGGTAGTTACAGAGGGACAAAGAGTAGAGGCGGGAGACGAGCTTACGGAAGGTTCTGTTAATCCCCACGACATCCTCAAAATTAGAGGGGTCAAGGGAGTGCAGATGTACCTGCTACAAGAAGTTCAGAAAGTTTATAGGATGCAAGGTGTAGAAATTAATGATAAGCACATCGAAATCATCATAAGACAGATGCTTCGCAAAGTTAGGGTAGAAGATTCAGGAGATACTGATATGCTGCCCGGTAGCCTGGTTGATATATTTGAGTTTGAAAAGAAAAATAAAGAGATCATAGAAAAAGGCGGTCAACCAGCTATTGCAAAACGGGTACTACTTGGTATCACTAAGGCGGCCTTGGCTACTGACTCATTCCTGTCAGCAGCATCATTCCAAGAAACTACCAGGGTGCTTACAGATGCAGCAATCAAGGGCAAAAAAGATCCTCTGGTTGGGCTTAAGGAAAACGTCATCATAGGAAAGCTTATTCCAGCTGGAACAGGAATGAGGCGATACAGAAATATTGAAGTTTATACAGATGAAGACCAGGAAGAAGAAAAGGCCTTGAAAGAGGAGGAAGCGCTTGTAGAAGCGTAGGTTAAAACCCGGATTGTCGACAGGGCATAAATAGAAGATGACAATCCGGGTTAAAATCCCTGATTTAGTCGTTTCTAAGCGAAAAAATGTTGACATTGAAAAAATATGATGGTAGAATAACTAAGTGCGTAAATTTGAGCATATTATAAGCAATTAATGGGAGATGGAATATAGTATGTTAGAAGACCTGAGTAAGGCTTCCAACAAAACTATAGGTATGAAACAAACTTTAAAGGCGGTTCGGAATGGAAATGCCGCGAAAGTTTTTTTAGCTCGAGATGTAGATGATTTTGTAGCTAATAAAATAGAGGAGCAATGTAGAGAGCACAATGTTCCCATTATTATGGTAGATTCTATGGAATTGTTAGGAAAGGCTTGTGGCATAGATGTTGGCGCGGCTACAGCTGCAATTTTAAAGTGATTTAAAATCTTTTTGAAAGGAGGTGGCTGGATGCCAACGATTAGCCAGTTAGTGCGAAAAGGGAGAAAGCAGGTAAAATCTCAGTCTCATTCTCCAGCATTGAAAGGCTCACCTCAGAAGAGGGGAGTTTGTACTGCAGTAATGACACGTACTCCAAAGAAGCCTAACTCTGCACTTCGTAAAGTAGCAAGGGTTAGACTTACTAATGGAATTGAAGTAACAGCCTACATCCCAGGTATTGGACATAACCTACAAGAACACTCCGTTGTGCTGATAAGAGGAGGAAGGGTTAAAGATCTACCTGGTGTACGTTATCATGTTGTACGCGGTGCCCTTGATGCAGCAGGTGTAACAGATCGTAAACAAGGAAGGTCTAAATATGGAACTAAAAAATCTTAGTAAGGGATTTATGCTTCTAATCCTTTAAAAAAGGAGGGAAACAGATGCCGAGAAAAGGTCATATTCCTAAAAGGGAAGTATTGCCTGATCCGATATACGGGAGCAAGGTTGTGACAAAGCTAATCAACCAGGTTATGAAGGATGGCAAAAAAGGTCTAGCCCAGAGAATATGCTATGGTGCTTTTGATTTAATAAGAGAAAAAACTGGGCGGGATCCGATGGAAGTTTTTGAAGAGGCTATGAATAACGTAATGCCAGTATTAGAGGTAAGGGCCCGCAGAGTAGGAGGAGCAACCTATCAGGTTCCCGTTGAAGTAAGGCCTGAGAGAAGACAAACTTTAGGATTGCGTTGGCTTGTTAACCATGCCCGCACCAGAGGCGAGAGAACTATGATCGAACGCCTAGCAGCTGAGATTATGGATGCAGCCAACAATACAGGCGGTGCAGTAAGAAAGAAAGAGGATACCCATAGAATGGCTGAAGCGAACAGAGCTTTTGCCCATTATCGCTGGTAATTCTCT
>CALGOY010000044.1 GCA_937960725.1 uncultured Bacillota bacterium | reverse complement strand
TCGCTACATCTTTCCTGATGCTATTATCTTCATCGACTATAAGGGTAAAGCTAAGCTCCGTTATCTCATCTCCTTCCATCTTCTCTAGAAATTCATCCTCATCCAGATTGGACCAGCCAAGGCTTGTTAATATCTCAATGGCTTTTTCCGGCTGATAATCATACATCCTTGAATTCTGGCTATAAAGCCAAGAGTCTAGAGGTATTGGCACATCTACAGATAGAGAGTTATTAAAATATACCCTGGATATAATATCCTTACTATCTAATCCATAGGCAATCGCCTGCCTCACTTTTCTATCGCTAAGAGGAGTGTTCCTCCTAAAATTAATTCCTATAAAATCATAGTTTTGCGTCAGATATCTATATAGCCGAGTATCCCGTTTTGTAGCATATTTTTCTGCAAAAAGCACATGGGTATCTAAAAGATCAACTTCCCCATTTTCAAAAGCACGGCGCTCTTCTTCGTTATCCTGATATATTTTGGCTATTATTGAATCGATATAGGGCTCTTCCCCCCACCACTGAGGATTTCTCACGAGCTTTACCCGTTTTTCCCCATCTGAACCTTGTATATCTACCTTATAAGGGCCAGTCCCCACTAAAAGCCCCATATCAATTTGATTTTCCGCTACCGTTCCCAAAGATTGATATACGCTCTTAGGCAGAATCGGAAATGTCATAAGAGCACAAACGTTTACAACCGGTTGGCTAAGGGTTACAACGACTACATATGGATTATCTTCCGCTATCTCAACGGATACTATATTGGCGTTTTTGAGTAGGCATTGCCCATAATAGGAATTGGCTGCCTCGGGATTGTCTCGCAGTATTTCAAGGGTAAACTTAACATCCTCTGCTGTTAACTCCATCCCATTATGCCATTTTATGCCTTTTTTTAATTGAAAAGTCCATACCTTCCCATCCCCCGTTGCTTTCCATTTATCTACTAATGCAGGTATAGGCCTTAAGTTTTCATCCAATTTAAACATTCCTTCGTATATCAGCCCAAAAAAACTTATCAATTCTTTAGATTGAGTAAGCAGAGGATTTACCGTATCCAGCTGCGGAATCGGAATTGATAAAGTTCCTCCTTTTTTAGGAAGGGATGGCTCAGCATCATTGGCTAGCTGAGTATTGGCATCAGGAAGCTCTAGTTCATCGCTATCAATCTTTTCATCCTGATTTTCCCCTTGCAATGGCATATTAATATTTCCTATTCCGCAAGCCGTAGTTGTATATAATATTAAGATAATAATCAATATACTAGAGAATATCCTTCGCATACCCCTTATTCCCTTCATCTTCCCTTATATTTTATAAAGTTTTTTGTACTGCTCGTAAGCTTTTGCTACTCTATCAATATACTGGCTGGTTTCCTTAAATGGAATAAAATCCAGCTTAGTTCCATCCTTGCTGTATCGCGTATCCTTAAGCCACTTTCTCACATTCCCCATGCCGCCATTGTAGGCGGCCAACGCTAATTCAACATCTCCATCAAAAACTTCTAATAAATAGCTTAAATACCAGCAACCCATACGGATATTTGTATCAGGATCATATAGCAGATCGTCGCTATAAGTTTCCATTTTTATTTCCTTGGCAATCCATCGGCCAGTAGGAGGTATAATCTGCATCAAGCCCCTAGCATCTTTTCTAGATGTAGCTTTGGGTTCATATTTGCTTTCTACCCAAATCACAGCCATGACTAGATGGGGATCTAAATTGTATTGGAATGAATATTTAATTATGCTTTCCTCATACTTAAGAGGATATATCCTACGCTTAAAAAACGGCGACTGCAAGCCAATATGTACCAGAAGTACTAAAACTACTAATAAGAATATCAAACGCAATATATTTTTTCCAGCTGTACTAGCCATTATGTTTCTCCCCATCATTTAGAAGTTCGCTCCAGAGAGCCTTCACCTGCTTCAATGTATCATCAATACTTGAAGAATTGTCTATGACCTTATCGGCTCTTGCCAGCTTCTCCTCCTGGCTCATCTGGCTGTTGATCCTATCAATGGCTTCCTTTCGACTAAGATTATTTCTTTCCATAAGCCTTTGTACTTGCGTTTGATAATCCACTTTTACAACCCATATCTCATCTACCATATCAGTCCATCCAGCCTCAAATATTAAAGCGGCATCAACTACCACAACCCCATCAAATCCTTTCTCTCTAAGTCCTTCTATTTCATTTTCTATATAATTTTTTATGATGGGATGAACGATAGCATTTAGCTCTTTCAGTGCAGAAGGGTTGGAAAATACCAGGCGGCCTAATTTCCGCCTATCTATTTTCCCATCAGGCAATATATATTCCTCACCAAAGTGCTGCCGCACTTTATACCAGGCAGGCTGATGGGGAGCCATTAGCTTATGCGCAATGGCATCTGCATCTAGTATTATAGCTCCTAGTTCCCGAAGCATGGCAGAAACAGTAGATTTACCTGCTGCAATTCCCCCTGTTAGCCCAATAATCTTCATACAAGTCTCCCTTTCATATACATCATTTGGCATCATACCAGCTATATCCTACTCCAATATCTACTACTAGCGGAACATCTAATTTTATGGCGTTTTCCATCTTCTCCTTTACCAGAGCTTTAACCTCTTCTAGTTCTGGTAAATAAGTATCTATTATCAATTCATCATGGACCTGGAGAATTAATTTAGATCTTAATCCTCTCTCTTTTAATGCATAATATACGTCGTTCATCGCTTTTTTAATTATATCTGCTGCCGTACCTTGAATAGGCATGTTCATCGCTACCCTCTCACCAAAGGAGCGAATATTATGGTTTCTGGATGATAATTCTGGCAGCTTTCTCCGCCTTCCCATTAGCGTTTCGACATATCCCTTCTCCTTGCCTTGTTTTACAACTTTATCCATATATTCTTTGATACCTGGGTATCTTGAAAAATAGCTATCGATATATTTTTTCGCCTCATTCCGGCTAATCCCCAAGTTTTTGGCTAGCCCAAAATCGCTTATCCCATACACAATGCCGAAGTTAACAGCCTTTGCGCTGTCCCGCTGCTCTGGAGTTACTTGCTCAATCGGAACTCCGAATATCTCCGCTGCTGTCCTGCTATGAATATCTTCCCCTCTCAAAAATGCATCGATAAACCTTGCATCCTGGGAAATATGGGCTAACACCCTAAGCTCTATCTGGGAGTAGTCAGCATCCACTAAAACATGGTTCTCATCGCTAGCCACAAAAATTCGTCGAATTTGTCTTCCCATCTCCATTCGGACAGGAATATTTTGAAGATTGGGTTCCGCACTGCTAATTCTTCCTGTTGCTGTAACGGTCTGGTTGAAACTGGAGTGGATTCTGCCATCCCCCAGATTTATCATATTCATAAGCCCGTCAATATAGGTAGACTTTAACTTCATAAGCTGCCGATACTCTATGATATATTCTATTATCTCATGATTATCTTTGAGCTGTTCTAAAACTTGAGCATCGGTGGAATAGCCGGTTTTGGTCTTTTTGATTACGGGCAGCCCAAGCTTTTCAAATAAAATACTACCCAGCTGTTTGGGGGAGTTAATATTAAACTCCTCTCCTGCTATATCGTAGATTTTTTGGGTAAGCGCTTTTAATTCTCTAGAAATCTCTACATCTAATTCCTGCAATATGCTTTTATCTACCTTAAAGCCTGTTTCCTCCATATCTTTGAGAACGTATATAAGAGGTTGTTCTATTTCATAATATAGTTTTTCCATCCCATATTCTTCAAGTTGTTTTTTCATAGCATTGGCAAGGGCTATTAAATCCGCTGCATCCACAAAAGAGGCTTCCATATTTAAATACTCGTACCCAAGCTGCTTTAATTCATATTTATTTTTTGTAGGATCAAGAAGATATGCAGCAACAAACACATCGAAATCCAGCCCCTCTAATTTAACATCATATTGGGCCAATGTCTTCATGAAAGTTTTTCCATCATATACTATTTTCTTAATTTTTTCGTTTTCTAAAATAGGCCGTAAGTGCTGCATAGCCTCTCCAAAGTCAATACCGTCATTGAGCAGGTCTTTGCGCAGCCTAATCCTATACAGCTTATCGCTCGTACAAGCTATAGTAAAATCATCGCCGCCTACTAGCATAGATACAAATGGAACTGAAGCGAAGTTATTCACCATATCTTCTAGCTCTTTCAAATCTTTTATCAGTATAGTTTCTTTTTCCGGAGATGTAACCTCAGCTTTCGCTTCAGCCCTCTCTTCAAAGCCCAATTTCTTTAGTATGCTCTTAAATTCCAGCTCTTCTAAAAACTGCCTTAATTCTTCTGATTTAGGTATGTTATAGCAGCAATCCTCTAATTTAATATCAATCGGTACATTCGTCACAATAGTAGCTAGCTTCTTGCTAAGGATAGCCTGCTCTCTGTAATTGGTTAAATTCTCTTTTAGTTTCTTACCCGATATCTCATCTATATTCTCTAGTATGTTCTCCAGTGTAGCATATTGTTTTAACAGCTTTAATGCGGTTTTTTCCCCCACTCCTGGCACTCCTGGAATGTTGTCCGAGCTGTCGCCCATTAGGCCTTTTAAATCAATAACCTGCTCTGGAGTTAATCCATATGTGTTTTTAAGCGCTTCAGGACCAAATATCTCTACTTCTGACGTACCAGCCCTGCTTCTGATAAGTAGCACTCGGGTATTCTGGGATACAAGTTGTAGAGCGTCCCTATCCCCTGTAACTAGTAGAGCGCGCAAACCCTTTTCTTCAGCAATCCTGGCAAATGTCCCTAATATATCATCCGCTTCATAGCCATCAATTTCGTAAATTGCAATATTCATCCGCTTTAACAGCTCTTTCACTGTATCAAACTGGATTATTAGATCCTCCGGAGTCTTCTGGCGGGTAGCCTTGTATTCCTCATACTCCTCATGCCTGAAGGTAGGAGCTTTTTTATCAAAAGCTACCCCTATATAATCGGGTTCATAATCCTGTAATAATTTTAGCAGTATATTGGTGAAGCCATATACCGCATTGGTAGGGAGCCCTTTTCTATTCGTCAGCCCCCTAATAGCATAGTAAGCCCTATGCATCAAACTATTCCCGTCTATTACCATCAATTTCTTTTTATTATCCATAGCTATTTATATATGCCTCCTCCATGGCATGATTTAAAATTATCTTAATTCATCAATAATACGACTTTATCATATGTTGTGCTAAATTTCAATTATATATAAAACTTTGTTTCCATAAATTGTGTAGTGCAAAATTGTTACGAATATGTTAAGATATTTTACAAAGGTTATACAAAACCTTTTCAAGCTCTTAATCAATTGGAGGTATATACAATGAAGATGAAAAGATACTTGGTATCAACTGTTTTAGTGTTATCTTTAGTCGTAGGATTATTGCTTAGCACACCTGCTAAGGCCAGTGCAAAAACTGTTAATTGTTCTAATGTAGGAACGCAAATTATAAAGGTTGGCATTGGTGATAGCGATAAAATAGCCAATTTATTTAATAAGATAAAGCTCAATATCGATAGCAACTGGATTAAATCTCTGCTAGATAAATATATAAACTCTGAAGTTCCAGAACCTGAACAGGAACCAAAAGAGGAAGTTAAACCTCCGGCTGAAGCTCCAGAAAAACCAGAAACTCCTGAACAGTCCGAAACTCCAGAAAAACCTGAAGTTCCTGAAAAGCCTGAAACCCCTGAAGAGCCTAAAACTCCTGAGCAAGCTCAGCTACCTGAGCAGCCTCAAACTCCAAAGCAGCCTGAAGCTCCTTCTGGTTTGACTGCTGAACAGGCTCGTATGCTTGAGCTGGTAAACCAGGAAAGAGCTAAAGCGGGGCTGAATGCTCTGAAATGGGATGCAGAAGTTGCAAGAGTTGCCAATATCAAGGCTCAAGATATGGTACAGAACAACTACTTCAGCCATACCTCTCCAACTTACGGCAGCCCCTTCGATATGATGAAGAGCTTTGGTATCAGCTACAGGACTGCAGGAGAAAACCTCGCTGGCTATAACAGCGTAGAAGGTGCCCACAACGGGCTTATGAACTCCGATGGACATAGGGCTAATATTTTGAACCCAAATTTCACCCATATTGGAATCGGCGTTCAAAAGAGCCCCCGATATGGTTATGTATTCGTCCAGATGTTCATAGGCAGATAAATTATAAGAATGCTATAAAGTTAGAGAAAGCTACAAAAGGATGGGATAAAGCCCATCCTTTTCTATTGGATTTGATATACCACAACTACATTAGCTTCAATCTCCAATTCTCCAGAAGAGATTGGAACTGCAGCAACTGAACTTGCTCTCTCTATCGTATCGTAAGCAATTCCACTCCTCTGGTATATTTTCTCAGGAGCAGTACCTTCATAGATAGCTACCGGTTTTTGCAAAGAAACTCCGGCCTGCTCTGCCATAACTTCAGCTTTCCCCTTAGCATTATCGATAGCTTTCTTAAGCGCCTCTTTATACACGCTATCGCTATCAATTACTCCAAAGCTTATTCCATAGCTGCGGTTTATTCCTTCTCTAGCTGCTGCATCGAGGATATCTCCCACTTTATCTATATCTCTGACAGTAACTTTGACTATATTTTCAACCTGATAACCTTCTAAAATCTGTTTGTTATCCTGGTAGCTATATTGGGGGGAGATCTCGTAGCTGGTAGTTTGAATATCTTTATCATCTATACCCATGCTCTTTAGTTTCTCAATAACCTTATTCATGGTAGTTTTATTGTCTTCCTGAGCTTTTCGGGCATCCTTATTTATTGTCATAACGCCCATCTGAATATAGGCTACATCCGGTTTTATACTCACCTTTCCAGTTCCCGTTGCCGTGATGATATCTTCTTTTTCAAAAGTTGCTATTGGCTGCACTGTTTCTACCTTAGCTGATGCAGCGCCGTTTATAACTATCAAAAACACCAGCAGAACAGCTCCAATAGCTCCATAAAGAATTTTCTTACTCATGCCTTTCATCCCCTTTTTATTATTTTAATATGCCTAGGGCTGGGTAAGTTTTGAAGCTCTTCTTTTTACTTCTTAACCTCATATACGTCCAAAGCTATGCTAGAATATTCTACCATATTATCCCATTTCTGCGGCCTATCTGTCAAGCTCTCAATTTCATTGCAGGTTTTAGAAAGATCCTCTTCCAATTCTAAAATATCTTCCTGCTTAGTTAGAATATTTGCTATTTCACCTATATCTATAATAAATTGTTGAAAATGCTCATTAGGCAGCCTTATTTGAAAAGCGGCCTTTCTCAAGGGTTTATCTTCAGCATTGCAGGGTAGCTCCTCTACGCTGAAAGATTCAATGTAGCCCCCAAGTGAGCTCAACTTATCGTTAATAATATTTACAAAGCTGTCATATTCTAGAACCTCTATAGACAGATATGCGGTTTGAATTATATTTTCATCAGCTGCACTTCTAACTGGGGCTGCCCTCTCTTCACTAAAAGCTACATTAATGCTAGGTTCTTCAACACGATCAGACAAAGGAGCCGCCATATCAGCTGTACTCATATCCTGAGCTTGCCTTCTTAATCCTAAGCTATCAAAGCCTATTCTATCTGATAGGCTAGTGCCGATGAAGACCAGTACTAAAGCAGCTGCTATACCGATGCCGATTCTATATCCGAACTTGCCTAACATCTTTTTCCGTCTCTCTTTAATCAGTTTTCGGTAAAGCCTATCATGAAAACCTAAGGGCAGCTCCACATACTTCAAAGCTCTACAATATTGCTTTGTTGCCTTAAGAGAGCGATAATATTCCATACAGGCAGGGCACTTTTCTAGATGCTCCTTTAAACTTAAAAGCTCATCGCCGCCTAGCTCATCGTCCAAGTATAGCGATAATCGCTGCTGGATCCCCCTGCAATTCATATTTCTCCCGTCCTTTCCCTATTCATTTAGACGGCTGTTTAGGGAAAAAGTTGCAAAAAAATACCCATCTTTGTCAGATGGGTATTTTTATTTTCTTACCTAAGTTATAGGGCTTAAATATATATTTTATAGGCTCTAAATAGCTGTTAAATAGTACGGCCCCATTATACAAGTAATTACCCTTTATAAAGTATCTTAAATCAGAAATAATAGCACAATAGTTTTCACCTTCTCGCTTCCATTGGATATGGTAATAGGGCGAGAATTCTTTAAAGAACTTGCCTAAAGGGGTATCCATTACAAGCTTGTTTAAATGGGTTTCGCTTCTAACGAACCTGTTTCTAACAACTGCTTTATTTCTAATAAAACTTACCTGTCCGGTTATAATATGCCTATCTTTATATATGATAAAATCCCACTTGAAAAACCGGAGGGCCGATGGAAGCACTACAATCTTGCAGCTGCTGTCCAAATTAAAGTACTGCTTTAAACTCTTCCTAACCCTTTTTCTCGCTAGATACCGGAATAATAAATAGAAAACGAGTATAACAATACTGGCTGCTGTTATCCAGAGATACTTTCTATTGCCAATATAAATGGCAATGAAAGCTAAAAATATTATGGGATCAAATGACATAAGCAGTGCCGACTTATATTTCTTCCTCTTAAATGGCCATAGAACACTGGCTCCATAGGAATTAAAAAGGTCCAAGCCCATGTGGACAAGATAGCCCAAAAAAGTCCATGCAAAAATCGACCAGATTGAATATCCCGAAAAAATATATGACAATATGGCTGATACGACAAAAGAAAGGCCCGCGGCTATCGGAACCGAGTGGGATGCGCTCCTATGATTTTTCAAATAGCAATAATTTCCATTAAGCTGGAAAATAATATCTCCATCAGGCATTATAGAGCCAATAAAGCTTCCCAGTGCCATCGGATTCTGCAAAAGCGAAGGGCCTCCTGTTAAGCTGCCTAGGGCTAATCCAATAACCCCATGCGTGACTAAATCCATATTTTTCACCCCCATTAAAAGCCCATAGGCCATATATATATTTATATATAGACAGCTGTATTTTTCGCAACGTAACTACTATTGTAACATGATACTGCTAGTTCGAGCAACAGCTAGATTATTGCAGAAAAACTTTTTTTTGAAAAAGTATTGCATTCATCGGCTGATTATGGTATTATAAACTTTGTCACAGTTAAAAAATTCACGCCGAAGTGGTGGAATTGGCAGACGCGCTGGACTCAAAATCCAGTGGGGCTCAAA
>CALGOY010000043.1 GCA_937960725.1 uncultured Bacillota bacterium | reverse complement strand
TACTGTCTAAAGATCCTATTCTTTCAAACTGTCTTTCTTGCAACACCCTCAAGAACTTAACCTGCATTTTTAATGGTAATTCTCCTATTTCATCTAGAAAAACTGTACCTCCTTGGGCCTGTTCAAATTTGCCTATTTTCCTATAACTTGCTCCTGTAAAAGCACCTTTTTCGTGGCCAAAGAGCTCACTTTCAATTAAGTTTTCAGGGATTGCAGCACAGTTTATCACAACAAACCTCTTATCTCTTCTATGGCTTTTTCTATGTATAAGCTTAGCTATTACCTCTTTACCAACCCCTGTCTCCCCCATAAGTAGCACTGTTGCATCGGTTTTAGAAATATTTTCAACCATAGATACTATAGCTTTCATCTTTTGGCTGCTATAGACCATACCTTCACTTTCATTATAATCTATATTATAGTTGACCATATCTTCATTTCTTTTACCCATAATAAAATCCCCTTTTTAAAAATCCTTAAATTCCTTATATTACATCCTAATTATCTCACCAGGTAATTTACCAGTGTGAGTTTCCCCTTCTAGTACTATTTCTCCATTAACTATAACGTATTTTATTCCATCAGAGTATTGGTGTGGATTATCAAAAGTGGATTTGTCTATAATAGTATCTTTGTCAAATATAGTAATATCCGCTTTATACCCTATATCCAAGAGACCTCTATTCCTTAAGTTCATCTTCATGGCAGGTAATAATGTCATTTTATGTATGGCATCTTCTAAAGCTAATATTTTTTTCTCCCTTACATATCTACCTAATATCCTTGGAAAAGCACCATAATATCTTGGATGAACCTTTATATCCTTATAATCGCCATAAGGTGAAACTGCTAAACCATCAGTGCAAAAGATCGCCATAGACTGCTTCATCACTTCTATTAAATCTGATTCTAACATTGCAAAGAATATAATTTTTATTACTCCTTCTTCAGCTATTAACAGCCTTATTGCAGCTTCTTGAGGAGTTAGATCCATATCCTCAGCAATTTCTTCCATACTCATTCCTTCATATTTCTTGTTTTCTGCTCTTTTCATGGAAACTATTCTTATCATATTCCAAGAAGAACCTAACATAGGATTTCCCCAGTCGCTATTTGGATCTATCATTTCCGTAATTATTTTCTTTCGTATTACATCCTTCTTTAAATAATTCACCATATTTTCTGGACTTAGCTCCCTAATCCAAGTAGGTAGAATATCGGCTAAAACGCTTTCATAAGCAGTATATGGATATACATCGTAATGTACATCCAAACCTTCATGCTTTGCTTTATTAATAATTTCTATTGCCTCTTTCACCTTCCCCCAATTTTGAGGATGAGCAGCTTTTAGATGTGATATCTGAAGCTTAACTCCAGACCTTCTAGTTATATCCAATGCCTCGTTTATGGATTCAAATAGATAATTTCCCTCTTCTCTCATATGTACTGCAAGTATCCCATCATGCTTTTTTACCACTTTAGCCATTTCTGCCAATTCTTCAATGGTTGCTAGGGAATCTGGACTATTATCTAATCCAAGGGATAATCCAAAGGCTCCCTTATTCATTTCCTCTTCAAGTAGAAATATCATCTTATCCATTTCGCATTTAGTTGGAATTCTCTTTTCAAATCCCATTACGGCAACTCGAATACTTCCATAACCTACTAAGGCAGCTATATTTACAGCAATGCCCTTTTTTTCTAACAAATTAATGAATTCCATATTGCTATTCCATCCCCAATAGTTAGGTTCATTCTTATTTAGAACATAGGAGCTTGTATACTGTTTTAAATCCTTTAATCGTTCCCTAATCCCTCCGGGAGGACGTGTCGTGGTCGCTGCCCGGTGGGCCGAGCGGAGTGACGCCGCGGTGGCAGTTCCTGCTGCACCTTGCGGATCACGGGACGCACACGCGGGGGCAGATCGTGGCCGCGATCCGGCGAGCGGGTCATCCGCCTGCCAGCGTCGGGATTCTCGGTCACATTTTCAGCCAGATGGTGCCGTGAGGCGAATGCGGCGGCTCCGCCCCGCCGCTCCAACGGGCCGCGCTCCAACGTGGCTGCCGGATGTCCGTGTCCCACCGTGGTATGACAACGTCATCGCCATGCCGGAGGCGCGCACCGCGGGGGCGAAGCCGGGCTACGTACCATCCTCCCTCGCCGCGACCGGGATCTCGAAGCGCTCCGCACCGGGTTGAGGAAATCGGGGAAATGTGCTAGCTTAC
>CALGOY010000042.1 GCA_937960725.1 uncultured Bacillota bacterium | reverse complement strand
AGCAAATAAGAGCTTAGTACTTCTTAAAAATGAACACAATATTCTTCCACTAGATAAAGATAAAATCAAATCAATCGCTGTAATAGGACCGAACGCCGATAGCCGCCAGGCCTTGCTTGGTAATTACCATGGTACTCCTTCCAGATATGTAACCGTATTAGATGGAATAAGAGAAGCGGTAAATGAAGATACCAGAATTTATTATGCCGAAGGTTGCCATCTATATAAAGATAGGGTACAGGCACTTGGCGAACCCTATGATCGATTTGCCGAAGCTATTTCTGCCGCTGAGCGGGCCGATGTAGTTATAGTGTGCCTAGGATTAGACGCTAACATCGAAGGAGAACAAGGAGACGTATCCAATGAGTTTGGAAGTGGAGACAAAAAGGATCTAAATCTCCCTGGCCAGCAGCAAGAACTATTAGAAGCAGTATACAAGGTTGGAAAACCTGTTATCCTAGTTCTATTGTCCGGAAGCGCCCTAGCTATTAACTGGGCTGATGAACACATTCCAGCTATTATCCAAGCCTGGTATCCCGGGGCCGAAGGAGGAAAAGCCATTGCTTCCTTAATATTCGGCGAGTACAGTCCTTCTGGCCGATTGCCGGTTACATTCTATCGAACTACCGAGGAACTACCAGATTTTCGCGATTATTCTATGGAGAATAGGACATACAGGTATATGAAAAATGAAGCCCTATATCCCTTCGGATACGGTTTAAGCTACACTAAATTTGAATACAGCAATATTGTCCTGGATAAAGATAAAATTTCCGTAGGGGAGAGCATAGAGTGCAGAGCCACTGTTAAAAATATAGGCAATTGGGCATCGGATGAAGTTGTTCAGCTTTATATCAAGGACGTAGAAGCCAGCGTAAGAGTACCGAGATGGCAGCTCAGGGGAATACGCAAAATCCACTTAGAGCCAGGAGAAGAGAAAGAAGTTAGCTTTACCATCACCCCAAAGGATATGTCCCTAATTAACGAAGAAGGAAAGCGAATGCTTGAGCCAGGACTGTTCGAAGTATATGTGGGAGGCAGCCAACCTGATAAGAGGAGTATTGAGCTGACCGGTACAGAAGTGCTTAAAGCCACATTTGAAGTCGTTGGAGATGTGATTGAGCTGGAATACTAATAATAAAACAAACCAGGGAGTATATCTTGCTATACTCCCTGGTTTGTTTTATTTACAGTTAATTATAAATCTGCCTTCCACAAGCCGTGCAGGTTGCAATATGCGTATACTGATCCATCTTTTACATCGTTAAATTCAGCCTCAGGGTCATCTTCTGGGGATAAGTGAACCCTCTCGACTCCTTCATCCGATACTAGGGCAATCCATTCTATGAAGTGCTCTTCTGTCATAGGATGGATGACAGAACCAACTTCTACAGTTATTTTCC
>CALGOY010000041.1 GCA_937960725.1 uncultured Bacillota bacterium | reverse complement strand
ATTTTATTATTTTTATAATTTTCTTTAGGTAAAATAATGAAAAAACTTAATAAAAAAGCGGAGAAATATCTCCGCTTTTTTTACTGTCAATTCTTTTGACCTATTTCGATCACTTTATTCGCTATCTGTACTAAGTGAGCAAAAACCTCCGCTGTTGCTAAATAGAATAAGTACAAGTATTAGCAAGAATATAAGGATATCGTCGTCAAATTTTCCGAAAGAGCCTCCAAAGCCACCGAAGGAGAATAGTATAAGTATTAAGATTAAGAAAAATAAGGTATCATCTTTTCTGCCAAAACCGTATCCCATAATTTCACCCCTTTTAATTTATTTCATGAAACATACTACATACTATTCAAAGCCATGTAAATGTGTGAAAAAGAAGCAGGGATTATTTTTCTGCTGAATATGTTCCAAAAAAGCCTATACCGCATCCACTGCAAAAAAGAACTATTAGTAGTAGGAAGAAGAATAACAATTCATCTCCGTCATCAAACAGCCCGCAACTGCAGAAAATTATAACCAATAGCAAGAAAAAGAACAATAAAGATTCATCGCAGTCAATTCGGCTCCCAAAACCGTATCCCATAATCTCACTCCTTTACAGCTTTTATCCGATTACACTACATACTATGAGCTAAAAAGATTAGGTGTGAAAAAAAGTAACACAGCTATCACCCTCTTGGCGAAGATACATATCATATTAATAAATTTAAATATATGGGGTGGCTATTTATGAGTTCTACTATAAATCCGAAAGAAATCCAACAATTACTGACCAAGTATAGAAATGTACCTTTTGTACATAATGGACGTTCAATAGAAAAGGGATTAGATTGTCTTGGCTTTGTCATTTTATTCTATCGGGAATTTGGAATCGAATTGCCCAATGATGACGGGAAGTTTATCGAAAAAGACTGGTATAAAAGAGATCCTAATCGCTTTATAAGGGCTATAGAATCCCTAAACTATCCTAAAGTCAGTCCTTATGAGCTTCAGCCTCTAGATATGGTATACTTTGCTATCAGTAGAAATATTATAACTCATACTGGGGTTATGATTAATGAATATGAATTTGCCCACATGTCTCCTAAAAAAGGCTTTAGGATTGATAGATTTACTCTCCCATGGCGCCGAAGGTTTCGCGGAGCTATACGCCTTATAGACAAAAACTCACCTTAAGATAAGGTGAGTTTTTGTCTATGATAATTTGTCTGATAATTTTTCAAT
Source organism: uncultured Bacillota bacterium (assembly GCA_937960725.1). Taxonomy (GTDB): domain Bacteria; phylum Bacillota; class Clostridia; order Caldicoprobacterales; family UBA3941; genus CALGOY01. Next base: position 4,221 of record CALGOY010000041.1, on the reverse strand, counting down.
TCCAATTTTTATTCTCTTTAAGGATTCTTCTTTTCCTAGCAAGCTCAACAGCTCAGTCGCTCCTCCCGGTGAGGACTGCTTTCCGGAAAGTGCCGTTCTTATTGGCCACATCATCTGTCCGGTTTTGATACCTAAATCTTTAATCAATTTAAATATCGCATCGTGAATGGCTTCGTCCTGCCATTCATCTAAGTTGGTTAATACATCATAGGCTTTTATTAAGTTTTCTTTAGAGTTTTCTAAAGTTGTTTTCATCTTCTTATGGACATACAGCTGTACATCGTAATCCGGAAGTTCTGCGATAAAATCAATTAGCTCATAGATATCATCTAATACCTCAGTTCTAGTATGGAGGAGCTTGCTTAACTTTAGCAAATCTACATCGGGGTTAGTAATGACCTCCTGATAGTAGGGCAATGCCAGCTCATGGAATTCTTCTAATGTTTTGCGCCGGATGTATTCTCCATTCATCCAGCGGAGTTTATTTATATCAAATATAGCTGGGGATTTATTTAATCCTTTAATATCAAACTTTTCTACCAGCTCTTCAAGGGTGAAAAATTCCTCTTCTGTCCCTGGACTCCAACCCAGCAGCGCTATATAGTTGATGATGGCTTCTGGCAGATAGCCTTGGTTATATAAATCCTCGAAGGAAGCATCCCCATGCCGCTTACTAAGTTTTCCACCGTCTTCTCTTAGAATAAGAGGCAGATGGATATAAGTGGGGATTTCCCAGCCAAATGCTTCATACAATAAATTATATTTGGGGGTAGAAGATAGGTACTCGCTTCCCCGGACAACATGGGTAATCTTCATCAGGCTATCATCCACTACGTTGGCAAAATTATATGTGGGCATACCGTCGGATTTTAGCAGAACCCCTTCATCCAAGGAGGAGTTTTCTACCGTAATAGTCCCATATACTTCATCATGGAAAGTTGTAGTGCCTGTCTCAGGGATTCTCTGCCGAATAACATAGGGCTCTCCCGCTTCTAATTTAGCCTTTACCTCTTCTTTAGTGAGGGATTTACAATGTCCGTCATATTTAAAAGTTTCTTTTTTCTTCTGAGCCTCTTCTCTCAGCGCGTCTAGACGCTCTTTGCTACAAAAACAGTAATAAGCCCCGCCTAGTTCTACCAATTTTTCCGCGTATTTCCGATATATCTCCTTTCGCTCGCTCTGGACATAGGGGCCGTATTCGCCTCCTATATCCGGCCCCTCATCATGTTCAAGACCCACCAGCTTGAGGGTTTTATATATAACATCTACTGCTCCTTCTACATATCGCTCTTGATCCGTATCCTCTATGCGGAGGATAAACTTACCGCCGTGGTGCTTTGCGATTAAATAAGTATACAAAGCTGTCCTTAAGTTGCCGATATGCATATACCCCGTTGGGCTAGGAGCGAATCGAGTTCTAACTTCTTTCATCTCTGCAGCGCCCCCTTATTTCTTTTCTGGTTTGTAAGAACTCTTCAATGATACAATCCTGTTAAATACTAGATGCCCGGGGCGGGAATCCTTAATGTCTACACAGAAATATCCCTTCCTCAAGAACTGGAATCTATCTCCTGGTTCTGCATCAGCTCCTGAAGGTTCGATAAAGCTATCAAGTTCAATTAGAGAATTATCATTTACCTTCATTTCTCCATTTTCATCTTCTACAAAGAGGTGATCGTATAGACGCACCTTTATTGGAACTGCATGGGGAGCTGACACCCAATGGATAGTTCCTCTAACCTTCCTGCCTGAACCCTTGCTACCGCTTTTGGTATCCGGATCATAGCTGCAGCGAAGCTCTATAATTTCGCCGGTTTCTTCGTCTTTAATGACCTCGTCGCATCGGATTATATATGCGCCCTTTAAGCGGACTTCTTTTCCTGGAGATAAGCGATGGAACTTTTTCGGAGGATTTTCCATAAAGTCCTCCCTTTCAATATACAGCTCCCTTGTAAATGGTACCTTCCTTGTGCCCATCTCCGGATTTGCCCGATTGTTTTCAATTTCTAAATATTCGACTTTATCCTCAGGGTAGTTTGTAATGACTACTTTTATAGGTTCTAATACGGCCATTAGCCTTGGTACAGTTTCGTTTAGGTCTTCTCGGAGGCAGTGTTCTAATAGGGCATAATCTACTACGCTTAGCCGTTTTGCTACTCCAATTCTTTCACAGAAATCTCTAATAGAAGCAGGAGTAAAACCTCTCCTTCTCAAACCGGCAATAGTAGGCATCCTTGGATCGTCCCAACCATCTACAATCCCCTCTTCCACTAGGACCCTCAGCTTTCGTTTGCTCATCACCGTATTGGTGAGCTCTAACCTAGCAAATTCTATCTGTTTTGGAGGATTGGGAAATTCACCTATCTGCTCTAGTACCCAGTTATACAATGGCCGATGATCTTCGAACTCCAAGGTGCACAAGGAATGGGTGATGCCCTCTAACGCGTCGGATATGGGATGGGCAAAATCATACATAGGGTATATGCACCACTTATCCCCCGTCCTATGGTGGGGTGCATGGATGATTCGGTATAATACTGGATCTCTCATGTTGAGGTTTGGGGATGCCATATCTATTTTAGCCCTCAATACTTTTTCCCCCTCTTTAAATTCCCCTGCCCTCATCCTCTGGAATAAATCCAGATTCTCTTCAACGGAGCGGTTTCTCCATGGGCTTTCCTTACCTGGTTCAGTAAGGGTTCCTCTATATTCGCGAATCTCTTCTGGACTCAAATCGTCTACATAGGCCTTACCTTTCTTTATTAGTTTAATAGCATATTCATACATTTTCTCAAAGTAGTCCGATGCAAAATATAAGCGATCCTCCCAGTCAAAACCTAACCACTTTATGTCTCTCTTGATGGATTCAATATATTCAGTGTCTTCTTTGGTTGGGTTGGTATCGTCAAAGCGGAGATTGCATTTTCCGTTGTATTTTGCTGCGGTACCAAAATTTAAGCAGATGGACTTGGCATGTCCAATATGGAGATAGCCATTGGGTTCAGGGGGAAATCGGGTATGTACGCGGTCATATACCCCTTTTTCCAAATCTTCATCGATTATATCGTGGATAAAATTATCAACCACACTAACTTCATTGTCTTTTAAGGCATCATTGTTATTATTATGACTCATATATCCCTTCTCCTTTATTTATTATTTTCTATCCTTATCTCCTATCTTTTTTATGTCAGCCGTTATTTATAAGACAAAACTATCGGTAAGCATATAATCTTCCATACATGTACAATCTATAGCTATTTTAGCATTGATTAATTTTTACTTCAACCTCCCCTGTTATAGGCAACTTTTTATCACATCTAAAATCCGTTCCACTCCCTTTGTATGGTCCTGGGCTGACATGGCATCGATATACCGCTGGCGATTGTTGTAAAGAGTAATGATGCCAGTGAGCAGTACATCCTCATTTAAATCTTCCTGCCTTATCACCATGCTGTAGCCCTGTCTTTCGAAAGATTGAGCATTTAGAATTTGGTCTCCTCTACTGGCGCTGAGGGGTAAGGGAATCAAAAGGTTCGGCTTTCGAAGGGCCAAAAACTCATATATGGAATTGGCCCCTGCCCGAGATACTATTACATCAGCCATAGCCATAATATGAGGAAGCTCTTCATTTACATATTCAAACTGTTTATATCCGGCTATGCCTTCTAGGGAAGGATCTAGGTTGTTCTTGCCGCATATATGGACAACCTGAAATCGATTTAATAAAGTCTTTAAAATCTTGCGAATATGATTGTTGATTGCTACCGCTCCAAGGCTTCCTCCCATTACCATCAGCACAGGGCGATCTGGTTTAAATCCACATATCCTTCTTCCCTCTTCCGGATCGCCCTTTAATAAATCCTTTCTAATGGGAGTTCCCGTATGTACCCACTTGTCTCCTTTAAGGCCTTGGGCCGTCTCGGGAAAGGTAGTGCACACTTTCCTAGCAAAAGGATAACATATTTTATTGGCAAGCCCGGGAGTGATGTCAGACTCATGGATGACAATAGGCACGCGGTTTACCCAGCCACCCATGACCACAGGCACCGATACAAAGCCCCCTTTAGAAAATATTATCTGGGGTTTTATCTTTCTTATAAGGTTGACAGCCTGTCCTACTCCATATATCACCTTAAATGGATCGGTGAAATTTTTGATATCCATATACCATTGGACACATCCTCCCTTAATTTCATTCTAGAGAAGCTAAACTAAATG
>CALGOY010000040.1 GCA_937960725.1 uncultured Bacillota bacterium | reverse complement strand
GAGTTCGAATTTTTTGCTTGACAATATAGCAATCTGCAGTTATAATATAATTTGCACTAAAAAATAAATAGTTATAAGCGGAAGTGGTGGAACTGGCAGACACGCTATCTTGAGGGGGTAGTGAACTTACGTTCGTAGGGGTTCGAGTCCCCTCTTCCGCACCAAAAACGATTTCAAAAAGCCATCCGTTTTACGGATGGCTTTTCATTTTATTCATTTTAGCTATATAGAATAAGATGCCATAGATATGGTAAAAATAAATTTATAATTAATGCATTTTATGGAAGTTTGTGCTAAAATAAAAAGGGATAAAAAGAAAACAAAAGAAAAGGTGGTCGTAGTGAAGAAACTACTTCTTTTATCCATGATAATATTTATGATTTTATCATGGTCGGGTATAGGGGCATCAGCTCAGTCAGAAATAGAAATAAAATTAGTACCGGAGCAGGGAGAAGTTTTAAAAATGCAAAGTGAAGGGGAGGAAGTAGTTAACCTTCAGATGAGACTTAGGGACTTAGGCTATTTTAATTATAAGGTGACCGGCTATTATGGTGATGCGACCCGCAATGCAGTGGCTTTGTTTCAGGAGGAAAATGGACTAGCAGTGGATGGAACAGTAGGTCCCGAGACTAGAGCTGTGCTCTATAGCAGCGAGGCCAAACGCTATACTGTAGAATCTACTCTTGCTAGTCGATACCTGCCTGCGTCTCGAGGAGGCATCTCGACCATGGGGCAATTGGTCGAGTGGTTTTCTGAAGGACAGTACATATTTCCAAGGGGAGCAGTTGCTAAAGTTACGGATGTTGATACGGGGAAATCATTTTATATGAAAAGAACCGGAGGAATATACCACGCCGATTCAGAGCCCGTATCTAAAGAAGATGCGGAAACAATACGCTCTATATGGGGAGGCTGGAGCTGGGAGAGAAGGGCTGTCATAGTAGAAATAGGAGGACTAAGGATAGCTGCCTCTATGCACGGTATGCCCCATGCATTTGATAGGGTGCCTAATAATGGAATGCAAGGCCATGTATGCATCCACTTTTACAAAAGCAGGACCCATATCCGCAATAAAGAAGACCCGGATCACCAAGCCATGGTGCACAAGGCTGCCGGTAGATAGAAACAAGGCAGCCTTTTTTGTTTGAATAAAAAGTATGGGAAGTAGGGAAGCTAAACAGTGACAACAACTAAATCAGGGTGAATTAGCTTTATGGATAAATTGTTATTCTATGGTAAAGTTATACTAGCAGGTATGTTGACAGGGCTGTGTAATGGCTTGTTCGGTTCTGGGGGAGGTACTATTGCGGTGCCTGCTATGGTACATTTTTTGGGTTTTGAGGAGCATGATGCCCATGCTACAGCATTGGCAGTAATACTGCCTCTCACTATGATAAGTTCGTTTATATATTTCAAAAATGATTTCTTTGACTGGGGCATGATATGGAAAGTGGCCTTGGGAGGGGTTGGCGGCGGACTGTTGGGGGCCTGGCTGCTGCCTAAGCTGTCGTCTTTTTGGCTTAGAAAAATATTTGGAATATTTATGATTATCGCTGCTGTAAGGATGCTTATATAATGCTATTAAGTATTATAGGCTTTATATCCGGGATCATAAGTGGAATGGGCATTGGAGGGGGTACCATTCTTATCCCTGCTCTAGTTTTCTTTGCAGGAACTTCCCAGCATGCCGCTCAAAGCGTTAATTTAGCTGCTTTTTTTCCAACAGCCATTCTAGCCCTCTGTGTGCACACTAAGAATAAGCATGTTAAATATAAAACAGCTTTTGTTTTATTTTTAGCTGGAGCGCTGGGTGCTTATTTCGGTTCTAAGTATGCCGTTTCCATGTCATCCGACACTTTGCAAAAAGTTTTTGGAATTTTTTTACTATTTATGGGATTGTATGAAATTTTTAGAAAAGAAAAAAAGAAATGAAAACCTTTCTAATCGCGAATTCCAATTATTATAATTGTTTTTTATATATTACTTATGTTATAATAAAATAGATAATTAATATGAAAATAACCTGACTCAGCAAGTCAGGTTATTTTCATATTGGGGACGCGTTATTTTTTTAACAAAGAACATGGATATTTGTTGCAATTATCATAATTATTTAGATTCTTGAAGGAAGGTGTTTTGCCGTGATTTTTCACCGATTATCCTTTAAAGGAGGGATATATCCTCCCGGCAGAAAGGAATTTACCCAGCACAAAGCTATAGAAAAAGCACAGGTTCCCCAGATTGTGACTATACCACTTCAGCAGCATATTGGAGCCCCTTGTGAACCGATAGTAAAGCGCGGAGATTATGTAAAAATGGGGCAGAAGATAGGGGAGCCGAAGGGTTATGTAAGTGCACCGGTTCATTCCAGCGTATCAGGTAGGGTAAAGAGCATTGAGCTCGTTCCCAGTGCAACGGGTTCTAAAGTTATGGCTGTGGTTATCGAAAATGATGGCTTAGATGCTTTAGATGATACAATTGCTCCTGCTAACTTCGAAGAATTATCTCCGGAAGATTTAAAAAGAATTGTGCTAGATGCAGGGATAGTAGGAATGGGAGGAGCTGCTTTTCCGACTCATGTAAAGCTATCTCCACCGGAGGATAAAAAGGTAGATTTTGTTATTTTAAATGGCGCTGAGTGCGAACCCTATATTACTGCTGATCACCGATTGATGTTAGAAGAGCCAGAATTGATTACTCGAGGTCTTAAAATTATCATGAAGATTTTAGGGGTAGATAAAGCTTGCATCGGTATAGAGGATAATAAGCCGGATGCTATAGACAGTATGAAACGGGCTACAGCCGGGGAAGATGGGATTTCTATTCAAGCGTTAAAAACTAAATATCCCCAGGGTGCAGAGAAACAGCTTATCTCAGCTATAACAGGAAGGCAAGTCCCGTCTGGTGGGTTGCCAGCGGATGTAGGTGTAATAGTAAGTAATGTAGCCACTGCCGCAGCTATTTGCAAGGCAGTTGAAACTGGAATGCCTTTGATAGAAAGGGTTGTAACAGTAAGCGGTAAGGGTATTAAAGAGCCGAAAAATTTACTCGTTAGAATTGGTACATCCTTTGAAGATGTAATTAATCAATGCGGAGGAATGGTGAGACAGCCAGCCAGATTAATCTCAGGCGGGCCTATGACAGGTATAGCCCAGTATACTACAGCCGTTCCGGTTACAAAGGGGACATCGGGCATATTAGTATTAACCGAAGAAGAGGTTAAAAGTCCCAAGCCTAGCCCATGTATCCGTTGCGGGAAGTGTGTACAAGCTTGCCCAATAAATCTTATGCCACTTTTAATCAGCGGGCATGCACTAAGGGCAGACTATGATGCAACCGAAGAGCTATATGTATTAGACTGCATAGAATGTGGGTCATGTTCTTTTGTATGTCCTTCTAAGAGGCCGCTTTATCAGTCTATACAAATGGCTAAAAAGGAAGTAATAAGCAAAAGGAAGCGTAGCACTTCTAAATAAAGTATTTATATAAAATAGAGTATTTATATATGTTGTTAATCAATGGAATTATTGCTTTAAAACATAGGAGGGATTATTTTGAATACGTTAACGGTATCTTCTTCACCCCATATCCATTCGAATGAATCGGTATCCCGCATTATGTTGGACGTAGTTTTAGCATTAATCCCAGCCGGAGTTGCAGCTGCAATAGTGTTCGGGTGGAGAGTTTTACTAGTGATAGGGACAGCTGTATTGTTTGCAGTAGCTACTGAGGCGCTAATTCAAAAACTCACCAAACAACCTGTTACTATAAATGATTGGAGTGCTGTAGTTACAGGGATTCTCCTTGCTTATAATTTGCCTCCTACTGCACCCTTATGGCTAGCTGCAATTGGATCTATCATTGCAATTGGTTTAGTAAAACAGGCCTTTGGTGGATTGGGGCAGAATTTTATGAATCCAGCATTGGCGGCAAGGGCTATTCTTCTAGCAGCTTGGCCGGTACAGATGACCGATTGGATTATCCCAGAGACAACAAGATTGGCAGGGGATGTAACAACAAGTGCCACAGCTTCTGCAACAATAGCAGATGCGTTAAGTAGTGCAACTCCCCTTGCAGTGCTAAAATCAGGGGCTGGCATCGATGCATTGCCATCTTTTTGGGATATATTTATAGGAAATATCGGCGGCTGTATAGGAGAGGTTTCATCCTTAGCCTTATTGATTGGAGCTATTTATCTTCTTTATAGAAGGGTAATCAATTGGAGAATACCTTTTACCTATATTGGAACAGTTGCACTAATTACTTGGATATTTGGAGGAGAAGGTTTATTTACTGGTAACGGCATTTATCATATTTTTATTGGAGGGCTAATCCTCGGAGCCTTTTACATGGCTACGGACTATTCTTCCTCCCCTGTTACACCAAAAGGTCAAATTATAATGGGAATTGGCTGCGGTATATTGACCTCTGTTATACGTTTAGCAGGAGGATATCCGGAAGGGGTTTCCTATTCAATCCTCATTATGAATATTGCTACTCCGCTTATTGAAAAATACACTATGCCTCGAATATTTGGGGAGGTGAAGTCCAGTGTCTGATATGCTCAAAGTAGGATTTAAGCTTTTAATAATCACAGTTGTAGCTGCATTAGGGCTGAGTCTTACAAACTTGGCGACAGCCGATGCTATAGAAGAGCAGAAGATAAAAATAGCCAATGAGGCGAGGCAGGCTGTTTTGTCTGGAGCGGAAAATTTTAAGCCCATAGAGGTTGATGCTGGATACAGTGGTGAAGGTACATCGGCGTATATAGATGAAATCTATGCCGGAAAATTAGACGATAGCCTTGTTGGATATACTTTTAGAGTTTTAGCAAAAGGTTATGGTGGGGATATAGAAATTATTGTAGGCATTGATGCTGAAGGAAAGATTGAAGCAGTTCAGATTGGGGGGCATAGTGAAACTCCCGGTCTTGGAGCAAAAATTGCTGATGATAGTTTTACAAGTCAATATAGCGACAAGGCAGTTGACGAAGCTTTGGAGGTTGTAAAAGGCAAAGCTAGTGGCGATTCCCAAATTGAAGCTATATCAGGGGCCACGGTAAGCACGCAGGCTGTAACAGAAGGCGTTAACAAGGCAATAGAATATTACAATAAGGTTCTGAATACCGGGGGTGAAGCTCAATGAAATTAAGAAAAGTATTTACAAATGGGATTATAAATGAAAATCCAACCTTTAGGTTAGTGCTAGGTATGTGCCCCACCCTCGCAGTTACAACAGCAGCCGAAAATGGTGTAGGGATGGGTCTTGCTACTACTTTTGTATTAGTAGCTTCTAATATAGTAATATCCGCCCTTAGGAAATTCATCCCATCGAAAGTCCGAATTCCAGCTTTTGTAGTAATTATCGCTACTTTTGTAACCATGGTGGGGATGCTTATGGAAGCTTTTGTCCCCCAGTTGTATCGAAGTCTAGGGCTATTCATACCTCTCATAGTGGTGAATTGTATCATCATGGCTAGGGCGGAATCCTTTGCTTATGAAAACGGTATAGTTGCTTCAGCTTTAGATGGACTTGGAATGGGGTTGGGTTTTACTCTTTCCTTAACCTTATTAGGCTCTATTCGTGAGATATTAGGAAATGGAACTTGGTTTGGAATGCAAGTAATGGGCAGTGGTTTTAATCCGGCAGTTATCATGATATTGCCTCCAGGGGCTTTTATCACTTTGGGATTGCTACTAGCCCTGTTAAATAAGTTAACTGCAAAGACAGAATAGAGGGGGAAAAGGGATGGAATATCTACAGAATCTATTTTTAATATTTTTAAGTACTCTTTTAGTTAATAACTTTGTTATGTCAAGGTTTTTAGGAATTTGCCCTTTTTTAGGCGTTTCAAAAAGGGTGCCAACTGCTTTAGGAATGGGAGCGGCCGTCACATTTGTAATGGCAATGGCTTCTGTAATCACTTATATTGTACAGTATGCTATTTTGGGGCCATTAGGGCTTGAATATATGCAGACTATCGCATTTATTTTGGTTATAGCTGCCTTAGTGCAGTTTGTAGAAATGGTGATACAAAAGATAAGCCCTTCCCTTTACCAGGCCTTGGGGGTATATTTGCCCCTTATAACTACAAACTGTGCAGTATTGGGTGTAGCAATCATTAATATAGATGCAAAATATGATCTTCTACAGTCTCTCGTAAATGGAGTTGGAGCAGCATTAGGTTTTACTCTTGCCATAGTGTTAATGGCAGGTGTTAGGGAGAGGCTTGAGCTTTCAAATATTCCAAAGCCTTTCAGAGGTTTCCCGATAACCTTGATTACGGCAGGATTGATGTCTGTTGCTTTTCTAGGTTTCCAAGGTCTGATCAAGTAAAGGGGGAAAAACTATGCTATTTGGGATAATAAAACCAGTAATTAGCCTGGGGGGAATGGGCTTATTGTTCGGAGTTGGGCTAGCCTA
>CALGOY010000039.1 GCA_937960725.1 uncultured Bacillota bacterium | reverse complement strand
ACAGCCAGGGCCTTTGATTTCAGCAAGAGTAAAAGTTGTACGGGGTTCAATTTTTATATATGGGTTTACCTTCCATCCTTTGCCTAACTCTCGTGCGGCATGTCTTGCTACACCGTTTTCTAACTCACATCTTGCTCCTCCGCCTTTTTCTCCTGTAAAATTTTCCGGGCTAATTGAACGGGATATGGCATTGGACGCTAAGAAAAGATTACCCAGATGTGTTCCCAGTCCATTGAACATAAAAACGCCTCCTCAAATTAGAAAGGAATTTTAAATCTCCTGGAACTCCATTATACTATATTAAGTTTTCGACAACCATACTTAAATTGGAATATATATTTAAATTTGTAAAAAAGTTAATGTTATATCAATGAATTTAGTTTTTATCAATGGTTTTTTTAATTATTATCAATAAGTGTGTGAACTGTTTATACACAAAATAGATGCTCTGTGGTAATATGTAAAACACAAAACGAATTGGGCAACATCGCAATAGCACTTGACAAGATTAGTATCAATTTAACAGGGGGTGTTTCATGTAGGAAGTAGCTAATATCGTTGTTCTATGACAACTATATTAGATTAATAAGGAGGGAGTTTTTATGATAAGACTTAGAAAACTTACTAGTATATTACTTATATTGTTTATACTTGCAACTATTCTACCGGGATATGGAAATATAAACTACATCAGGGACCATTTATACGAGAAGAGCATAATTCTAACCCGCTCCTAGTTTCACCTGGCAGCTATTCGGGAGATATACGTAAGATGTGGACTGAAGGTACTGACGCATCCCCTGCTGTACCTCCGGTATCATTTACCAGTGAAGAATCAGCGAAAGAAGCGGATATTGGCAATAGATTGGCTACATTGCGTAGTGAGACGTTCTTAAAGATAATAATGGGTCAGGAGCCTGTATCAGCATTTGATGATTTTGTAGAGACGGCTAAAAAGATGGGACTTGAGGAATGGCTGAATATTTGGCAGACGGCAGTTGACCGTTACTACGCAAGATAATAATGCAAAAGTGTAGAGTAGTGCTGGTTACACCAGTACTACTCTACAGACTTATAATATTCGGATTTCCTGCTCCCATAATATTGGCTCTCTTACTAAATGAAGTAGCCAACAAGAAATTTAGGAGGGCAGTCCAGACTATCACTTATATGCCTCATTTTATTTCGTTGGTGGTTGTCTGCGGTCTAGTGCGTATTTTCTGTGAATCGGAAAGATTGATAAATGATATTATAGTTATGTTTGGTGGCGAGCGTAGTCCACTATTGGCAAACGCTAATTTATTTAGACCTATATATACATTTTCAGGTATATGGCAGAATGTAGGCTGGGATAGTATTATTTATTTGGCTGCTATAACAAATATAAATCCGGAATTATGTGAATCTGCAACAATTGACGGTGCGGGTAGATTTAGACGCATGTGGCACATAACCCTTCCTGGTATAGCGCCAACCATAACCATTTTGTTGATATTCGCTATTGGAGGAATGTTAGGATCATCCCATGAGAAAATTATTCTTTTATATAATCCCATCACATATGAGAAAGCAGATGTTATAGCTTCATATGTATATCGCCGGGGATTGCAGGAGTTTGATTACAGCTATTCAACGGCTGTTGGGTTAATGAGTTCGGTAGTTAATTTCATATTCTTGTGGTGTGCTAATGCAGCTGCACGGAGAATGTCTGATACTAGCTTGTGGTAGAAGTTGGAGGTGAGATTTATGACTAGTAAAACAAGCGGTGACAAGGTGTTTAATATAATAAATTATATATTATTAACTATCATAGCATTTACATGTTTGTATCCAGTTTTATATGTCATTTTTGCTTCTGTGAGCGATCCTATTGAGCTTCAAGGCCATAGAGGGTTTCTGTATAAGCCTTTAGGTTTCACCCTTGCTGGTTATAAAGAAGTGGGAATATCAGAGATATTCGTTATGGCTAAAACTTCAATGAAAAGATGAGTTCAATTTGCGGTGTTAAGCTAAACAACGGAGTAGTTAAAATAGCTCAAAGAAGATGTTTTAACATTAGATACTGAGATTTGATAGTAAGAGGGGGATGCAGGGTGAAAACTGCAGAGATTATATTGGATAAAGATTATATTATAGGCCAGATTGATAAGCGGATATATGGTTCTTTTATAGAGCATATGGGAAGAGCTGTATATTATGGCATATATGAAAAAGATCATCCCGAAGCGGATGATATGGGTTTTAGGCAGGATGTACTAAAACTTGTGAAGGAAATAGATGTACCTATTGTGCGATATCCCGGTGGTAATTTCGTGTCGGGATATAATTGGGAAGATGGCATAGGTCCGGTATCCCAGCGACCGCGGCGGCTAGAATTAGCCTGGCAATCCATAGAGACAAATGAAATAGGTATAGATGAGTTTGTCAAATGGGCTAAATTAGCGGGTACGGAAGTGATGTTAGCTGTAAATTTGGGAACGAGGGGCGTCGATGCTGCCCGAAATTTAGTTGAATATTGTAATCATCCCAGTGGTACATATTGGAGCGACCTTCGAATATCTAATGGCTCAAAAGAACCTTATGGTATAAAAGTATGGTGTTTAGGAAATGAAATGGATGGTCCATGGCAGATAGCTTCTAAGACAGCGGAAGAATATGGCCGAATAGCTTGTGAAACAGCTAAAGTAATGAAAATGGTAGATCCATCCATAGAATTGGTAGCTTGTGGCAGTTCATCAAACCATATGCCCAATTTTCCTGAGTGGGATGCTACTGTGTTAGAGCATACCTATGAGTATGTAGACTATATATCCTTGCATAGATATCTTGGTAATACAGACGGCAATTTAGGAGAATATTTAGCCCAGTCAATAGATATGGATGAGTACATCAAGAGTGTTATAGCTACATGCGACTATGTAAAAGCACAGAAACGAAGTCGTAAGACTATTAATTTATCTTTTGATGAGTGGAATACTTCCCACAGTTGTCCAAGGAACGACGAGAAGCTAGAACCATGGTCTATAGCTCCTCCAATAGCAGAAGGATTATACAATTTAGAGGATGCTCTGGTAGTAGGATGTATGTTAATAACGCTAATAAAGCATGCCGATCGAGTCAAAATAGCCTGTTTAGCCCAATTAGTAAATGTATTAGGCCCCATTTCAACGGAGAACAATGGAACGGCTTGGAGGCAAACTATATTTTATCCATTTATGCATGCTTCCCGCTATGGCAGGGGTACAGCAATGAACGCAAAGATTAACTCTCCCCTATATGAAACCAAGACTTATGGCGATGTGCCGTTTGTAGAAGCAGCAGCTGTATTTAATGAAGAAACCGAAGCAATAACAATCTTTGCTGTAAACAGAAGTCAGGATGAGGCATTGGCACTTGCGGGAGATTTAAAAGGTTTTGAAGGATATGAAGTAGTGGAACATATTATTTTGGATAGCGAAGATTCTAAACTAGTAAATAGTGCAGAGCATCCCCGTACTGTTGTGCCCCGTACAGCAGAACCTGTTCAAGAAGATAATATTTTAGCCGTATTGCCCAAATTGTCATGGAACGTTATACGGCTCAAAAAGTCATGCTAGCAATTAAATCGAACCATATTTCATTACTGCCTCATGAGCGCATTTTTTTAATGCAATTTGAAAAGCTTCCCCGCTTGGTATTATCTTAAGATTGCCTAAATCTCTAGAGGCTTTTTCATATGCTGATTTTATATCACAGAACATATCGTATTGGCTCGAATAACCTAATTCTTCAGTGAGCCTTTCGGAATTTTCTTCATATGCCCAGGTCTGATGGATTAGCTGCTGGGCTTGAGGGGCATACTGTTTCACATAATTAGATAAATTAGTCAAGTATGGTTGATATGTTTCATAATTAATACTTTGATGACTTACTTGCTGCAAGGTGACGTAATCCCATTTATCGCTTGTTAATGCATCCTTTATGGAAACCATTTTTTCCGTTGATTTACCGTTTAGTTCGTATAAGTAGGAGCTGGAATTATTTAATGCATTATTCTAGTGTAATTCTAGTGAACATCCTCCTATATATAAATTTACTACCTTTATGTTTACATTATCCGACAGTGCGATATCATACAGATATCTGGTTGCGTCCTGCGAAAAGCTATTGCCTATTGCCAGTATATTCATAAATATACCACTCCAAATCTATAAGTATTATATCTTCATATATTGAAAGTCTATCATAAAATTATCTCAGTGAAAAGAGGGAATATAGGGGATGATTAAATAAATAAAATACTTCATTATCTACACCTGTATTGACTATATACACAAGGAGAGAAGTAAAATGAAGACTTATAAGAATCCATTAAACATTACAGGAATTGGGGATCCATTTGTGCTAAAACCTAATAGCCCAAGGTTTAGGGGAAAATATTATCTTTATGCAACTTCAAGCCCTATAGGTTTTAAAGTATGGTCTTCAAATGATTTAATTAATTGGAAGGAAGAAGGTTTATGCTATGATGGGCGAAAAAGCTTATGGGCTAAAGACTGTTTTTGGGCTCCGGAGTGTGTCGAATATAACGATAAATATTATCTGTTTTTTAGTGCTAATTGGAAATATAATCCACAAAACGAAGAAGAAAATTTTAGGATTGGAGTGGCGGTATCAGATAATCCATTAGGGCCCTTTGAAGATTTAAAGGATGAGCCTCTATTTGATCCTGGTTATCCTGTAATAGATGCAAATGTTTTTATTGATGATGACGATTCGAAATATATTACTTATTCCCGCTGCTGCTATAAACACAAAGTAGGCGACTTTGAAGAAAGTCATATTTATGGTGCAAGACTTTCAGATGATATGACAGAAATTGAAGGGGAACACAAGCTATTATTAAGGCCATGCCAGGAATGGGAAAATTGGTCAGCTCATACTGGTCGCCGTTGGAACGAGGGGTCTTTTCTGTTTAAGCGAAATGGCCTATATTATATTACTTATTCGGCTAACTACTATATGGAGAAGTATTACGCTGTAGGCTATGCTACCGCTAAAAACCCATTAGGGCCTTATATCAAATACGAAGGCAATCCCATACTTATGCACGATTATCCAAGAGTATCCGGCCCAGGCCATAGCTGTTGCATTTTTTCGCAGGATGGAAGTGAAATGCTCATTGTATATCACTGCCATACAGATCCGCTTAAAGGAGGAAGTGATCGGCAAGTTTGTATAGATCGCATGCATTTTAGGGAAGATGGTTCCATATGCACTATAATCCCAACTACGGATGAGCAACCTTGTTTTAAATAATACTAATTGTTTAGAAGAGAGGAAATCGATCGATTTCCTCTCTAGTTTTATTGTTTACAAAACCATATTCAGCAGCGGGCTTTTCTATATTCCTCAAATCTTTCAAGCACATCTGGATTATCCTCGAGAAATTGATTGAATAATCTTATTTTTTCCAAGGTATCCATGCTGATCTGATGTTCGATCATTTCAGTATCCCTAAGCAGAGTATCGGTTACTCCTAACTTTTTTAAAAAACTTTCGATGAGCATATGCCGCTCTAGAAGGAAGCGTCCAATCTCTTTACCTCTTTGGGTTAATTTAATTATGCCATATCTTTCATAATCCACTAGGCCGGCTTTTGCTAACTTTTGAACGTTTCTAGTAGCTGAAGGGGCTTGTACATTGAGCTGTTCTGCCAGTTGCTGAATCCTGACATATCCTTCTTTTTGAAAATTTCTATATATCATTTCCAAGTAGTCTTCCATGCTTGGTGTCAGAAGCTTTTTATTTTGCTTTAACATTTGATATCCGCGAAATGTATAGAACTTTCTATCTTTGTTTTTCACAGGGATACCACCCTTCTAAATATATAAATATATTTTTGATTATATATGTAGCACTAATATTATTAAAATCATATATTGCTCATAGGTAACTTTTTTACTCTCAGTTAAGTCTATGAGGGTAGGCTTAGATAATATGACCGAGCAAGGAGGCTTTTAAATGAAAGAAAATTATATTCCTTTAAATATGTTACCTATGGGATGCTATGGAAAAGTTAAAGAGCTTGTGGTGGAAGGGCCAGTTAGGAGAAGGATGATGGATTTGGGATTAATCATAGATACGGTGGTAGAGGCTATCCGAAAAAGTCCCTCAGGGGATCCAACCGCTTATCAGATCCGTGGCGCAGTTATCGCTCTTCGTGAGGAAGAGGCATCTAAAATAATGATAGAGCCACTGTCGGCTATATAGAGGGGAGGCGGATTAAGTGGGTCTTACAAGTCAATCAACGGGTCTAAACGCCCTAAAGGAAATGTATGAAGTTCAAGTAGAATCGGCAGAAGATATAGTCATAGCCCTAGCCGGGAATCCCAATACCGGCAAAAGCACAGTATTTAACAGCCTCACTGGTTTGAAACAGCATACCGGAAACTGGCCTGGGAAAACTGTTACCAATGCTCAAGGCAAGTATAGATATAAAGACAGAACCTATATATTGGTAGATCTTCCTGGAACCTATTCTTTGCTGGCCAGCTCTGTTGAAGAGGAAGTGGCTAGAGATTTTATATGCTTTGGGAATGTCCATGGAACCGTAGTGGTGGCTGATGCTACCTGTTTGGAGAGAAATTTAAACTTAGTACTTCAGATATTAGAAATGACTAGTAACGTAGTGGTATGCGTAAATCTCATGGATGAAGCTAAGAGAAAGAAAATCCAGATCGATTTGCAAAAGTTATCTAAAATACTTGGGGTGCCTGTGGTGGGCACCAGCGCCAGAAGCGGGCATGGGCTTGAGGATTTGAAGGAGCAAGTAGAGTGGCTTACAACAAAATCTAACTTTTCACAGCAATTTAAGATAAAGTATCCAGAGCCAATTGAAGAAGCAGTTGAGCTATTAATCCCTTATCTGGGGCAACTTGTAGGGGGTGTAATTGACAGCCGCTGGGCGGCTCTTAGATTATTGGAAGGGGACCCCAAAATACTTCAATCTCTGGAAAGATATTTCAATTTTGATCTGATGAAAAAACCTCAGCTTAAGCGGGCTATGGCAGAAGCCAAGGAAATTTTGCTTAAGGCCGGGCTTTCTGGAGAAAGAGTGCGGGATTTAATAGTGTCCTCCATTGTGAAGGCAGCGGAGAATATTGTCAGGCAGACGGTAACTATTAAGGACCATAGCTATAATCAAATTGACCGCAGGATTGATGATATTTTAACGTCTAAGAGATGGGGAATTCCAATTATGCTTATCCTGCTTGGGATAGTGTTTTGGATTACCATCGAAGGGGCTAATTATCCTTCAGAACTGCTTTCTAAAGGGTTATTTTGGATAGAAGGTCATTTGACCAATTGGTTTAATGCTATCGGTGCCCCTACATGGCTTCATGGGGTTCTGGTATTGGGAATATATAGAACCCTGGCCTGGGTAGTATCTGTTATGCTCCCGCCTATGGCAATATTTTTCCCACTATTTACCCTGCTGGAGGATTTAGGCTACCTGCCTAGGGTGGCATTCAACCTGGATAACTTTTTTAAGAAGGCTTGCGCCCATGGGAAACAGGCTTTAACGATGTGCATGGGCTTTGGCTGCAATGCTGCAGGAGTGATCGCCTGTAGGATTATAGAATCTCCCAGGGAGAGGCTTATTGCTACCATTACTAATAACTTCGTTCCCTGCAATGGGCGCTTTCCTCTGTTGATTTCACTATCTACAATCTTTATTGCAGGGACGCTAGGGGCTTTTAAATCAGTAGTTGCTGCCTTAACCGTGCTGGGAGCTATAGTATTAGGGGTTGTAATTACCCTTGTAGTTTCTAAGTTGTTATCAAAGACTATTTTGAAGGGATTGCCTTCTTCCTTTACGCTGGAGCTGCCTCCCTATAGGAAGCCCCAGGTTGTCAGGATCTTAGTTCGCTCCTTGCTAGATCGCACCTTGTTCGTACTGGGCAGGGCTATAACCGTAGCGGCACCCGCAGGGCTTATAATCTGGATTATGGCCAATATATCTGTAGCAGGCATGAGCTTGTTGGATCATGCAGCTCGATTTTTAGATCCTTTTGCGTATTGGATAGGACTTGATGGCTATATTCTAATGGCCTTTATTTTAGGACTGCCGGCTAACGAAATCGTAATTCCCATTATAATAATGAGCTATATGTCAACTGGCGCTATGCTGGAGTTAGATAGCCTAGACGCTTTAAGAGAACTGTTGGTTAATAATGGTTGGACCTGGCTCACAGCGGTGTGTACCATGTTGTTTTCCTTAAATCATTTTCCATGCGGCACTACGCTGCTGACAATCCGCAAAGAGACCCAGAGTATAAAATGGACTGCAGTTTCATTCC
>CALGOY010000038.1 GCA_937960725.1 uncultured Bacillota bacterium | reverse complement strand
GAAGCAACTTCAGTAGAAGGCTTGTTATCATTCACTATAGATTCATTCACTATAGGTTCTGGCGTCTTGCTCGAATTGATTAAAAAAGCCACTATCACAGCAGTAGCCAAACAAACCGCCAGCATGCCTAGTTTCTTTGCATTGATCACAATCACTCTGGGTTTTCTTCCATACATTTTAAACAATGGACGGGTATAGGTAACCTTCATCTTCACCACTTTAGGTGAAGTATTTTTATTCCTATTATGCTTGTCTTTCGAGTCCAAAAAAACTCACTCCCAGCGACGGATTTGATACCTAATCAATTATACCACACATAAATATATAGCTCAAATGAACAAAATATGAACAACAGGGCTGGATTACCCAGCCCTTACATTTATTGTTTCTTAAATATTAACTTATTATTTTCAACATCGACGAGCACTTTGTCCCCTGCTGCAATCCTGCCCGCAATGATCTCCTCAGACAGATTGTCTTCTAAGGCCCGCTGAATTGCTCTCCTTAAGGGACGGGCACCATAAAGCGGGTCGAAACCTTCACGGGTCATATGCTCTTTAGCAGCATCCGTTACCTCTACATAGATTTCTTTTTGTTCTAGTCTTTTTATCACGCTCTGTAGCATTAAATCAGCAATCTGCTTGAGATGCTCGTCCTCTAGCGCGTGGAATACTATAATCTCGTCAATCCGGTTAATAAACTCCGGCCTGAAAGTTCTCTTGAGTTCTTCCAAAATATTTTCTTTCATCTTCTCATACTCGCTATTGGCTTCTGAACCTGAAACAGCAAAACCTACAGTTTTCTGTTTTCTAATAGTGTGGGCCCCTACATTAGAAGTCATTATAATCACAGTATTTTTAAAATCCACAGTACGGCCCTGGGCATCAGTCAGCCTTCCGTCCTCCAATATC
The DNA here is from genome assembly GCA_937960725.1 of uncultured Bacillota bacterium. Taxonomy (GTDB): domain Bacteria; phylum Bacillota; class Clostridia; order Caldicoprobacterales; family UBA3941; genus CALGOY01. Next base: position 14,671 of record CALGOY010000038.1, on the reverse strand, counting down.
TGTAGTAGGACGTTAAACACATCTGGATGAGCTTTTTCAATTTCATCTAGCAGTATGACTGAGTATGGCTTTCTTCGCACCTGCTCCGTCAGCTGACCCCCCTCTTCATAGCCTACATATCCTGGAGGAGAGCCCACTAACCTGGAAACAGCATGCCTCTCCATATATTCAGACATATCTATTCTAATCATAGCATCTTCATCATCGAACAAGGCCTCAGCCAAAGCCTTCGACAACTCCGTTTTTCCTACCCCAGTAGGTCCTAAGAATATAAATGAACCGATTGGCCTTTTGGGATCTTTTAACCCAGCCCTGGCCCTGCGAATCGCCCTGGCCACCGCACTTATTGCCTCATCCTGACCTATCACTCGTTCATGGAGGATTTCCTCAAGCCTCAATAATCTTTCGGACTCTTCCTCAGTCAGCTTTTTAACAGGAATTCCCGTCCAGCTGGAAACGATATGGGCAATATCTTCCTCATCCACCTCTTCAGTGCCGGTGGCATTCTTATTTTTCCACTTCTCTTTCTCTTGTTCAATCTGATTCTTTATATCCTTTTCCTTATCCCGCATTTCTGCTGCCTTTTCATAATTTTGGTTCATTACAGCTTCTTCTTTTTCCTTTCTCACATTCTCCAGCTCTTCTTCCAGCTTCTTTAAATCAGGGGGCGCTGTAAAGGCCTGAAGCCTCACCCTAGAAGCAGCTTCATCAATTAAGTCAATAGCCTTATCTGGAAGATAGCGATCGGAGATATACCTATTTGAAAGGGTTACAGCAGCCTTAAGCGCTTCATCCGTAATTCGTACCTTGTGATGAGCTTCATACCTATCTCGAAGGCCGTGAAGAATCTGGATCGCCTCTTCGATAGATGGCTCACCCACCATTACTGGCTGGAAACGCCTCTCAAGAGCCGCATCCTTTTCGACATATTTTCTATACTCATCTAGGGTAGTGGCTCCTATGGTTTGGATTTCTCCCCGTGCCAGAGCAGGCTTTAATATATTAGATGCATCAATAGCGCCTTCTGCAGCACCAGCACCGACAATGGTATGCATTTCATCTATGAATAAAATTGTATTTCCCGACTCTTTGACCTCATTCATGACTGTTTTTAGACGCTCCTCAAATTCTCCGCGAAATTTAGCCCCTGCAACCATTCCGGAAAGATCCAGGGCTACGATCCTTTTATCTCTTAGAAGCTCTGGAATATTGCCCTCTACTATCCTCTGAGCTAGTCCTTCTACAACCGCTGTCTTTCCTACTCCCGGCTCCCCGATTAAAACTGGATTATTTTTCGTTCTCCGGCTTAATATCTGGATAACTCTTTCAATTTCCTTTTCCCGGCCAATTACAGGATCGAGCTTTCCTTCCTGCGCCATGTTAGTCAAATCCCGCCCAAATTGGTCTAAAACCGGGGTATTGCTCTTGCGCTTCCTAGTAGTTTGACCACCCTTGCTTTGCTCTTCGTTTATCTTTTCGATGACTTGCTCCCGTACCTTTTGTAGATCTATTCCAGCATCTTTTAAAATCCTGGCAGCAACACCTTCTCCCTCCCTCATAAGGGCTAGCAGAAGGTGTTCCGTTCCTACATAATTATGTCCTAGATTTCTAGCCTCATAGAAGCTAAGCTCCATAATCCTCTTAGTTCTAGGAGTATATCCAAACCCTTCGTTAAAGTTATAGTTGCCGTTTCCTACAAGCGAAATTACCTGAGACCTTACTTTCTCTGGAGTTATTCCTAAGCTTCTAAGCACCTGAGAAGCAAGGCCCTCACCTTCCCTCAACAGGCCCAATAGAAGATGCTCTGTTCCCACATAATTATGCCCCATATTTTTAGCTTCTTCTTGAGCGTATACCAATGCTCTTTGAGCCCGTTCTGTAAATCTTCCGAAAAACGCCATACTATGACCTCCGTTTCCTCTTATAATTAGAAGCTAACCGTCACTATATCTAATCTTAACTTACATACGGCAGATTAAACATTTAATTTTTCCTTAATCATTTTAGCTCTTATTATATCCAGATCTCCGGAAATAGAAGCTAATTCTTCTTGGTAATACTTAGATAGATGGGCTGGTTGACCTAAGATCATTATTTCAGTAAGTTGCTTGCTGCTTACGCCCTCAATTATTCCCATATCTACGCCCAGCCTCACTTTAGATATAAGGGTCATAAACTCTCTCATATCGATTATCTGTGCATGGGTTAAGGTTCCCAGAGCTCTCCAGATATTATCTTTAAATTTTATACCGCCGTTTTGGACTAGGGCTTCTCGAGCCATTCTCTCTTTTTCTATAATCTGCTGTGCTATGGCCTTTAGGTTGCTTATTATCTCCTCTTCCGAAACTCCTAATGTGATCTGATTAGATATCTGATATATATTGCCTATAGCTTCACTGCCCTCACCATACAATCCCCTTACAGTCAAACCAATTTTTGAGATGGCCTGGATGATCGAGTTCATATTTCCCGTTATAACAAGACCAGGCAGATGCATCATTATAGATGCCCGCATCCCTGTCCCTACATTAGTAGGACAGCAAGTTAAGTATCCCAGATTTTCGTCAAAAGAATATGGAAGCTGTGATTCGATTATGTCATCTATATTGTCCAAGCTGTGCCATGCCTCATCAAGCTGATATCCAGGACAGATGCATTGCATCCTAATATGATCTTCTTCATTTATCATAATGCTTATTTGTTCACTTTTATCCACTAAAAGAGCCGCTCTCTCAGGATGCTCCATCAAATCAGGGCTGGCTAGATGCTTTTCCACCATTATCTGCCTATCCCTTGGAGAGAAATCCTTCATAGCAAAAAACTGATAATCATCCTTTACAGGGGAAGCATCGCCTAAAATACTAGCTCTAACTCTCTGCACCACAGCATCAGCTATAGCTTCATTCATATTGGGTGGGAAGGGGCTGTCTGCCAAATTCCTAGCAAAACGGATGCGACTGCTTAAAACCACATCTCCTAAAGGCCCTTCCTCGCGAATCCATCTCATTGCTATATATCCTCCTTTGCCATACCTGCTATATCAATTCTCTTGGCTTTGCCGTTTTTCCAGCTCTCTTATGCGGTCTCTAAGCTCGGCTGCCTCTTCAAAAGCCTCTCGCTCTACCGCCTTCTTTAGCTGAGCCTTAAGCTTCTGTATCTCCCTGTAGACATTAAGCTCCGAACCAGCTTTCTTGGGTATTTTCCCAATATGTTGTGTCCCTTTTTGGATTCTTCTGATAATAGGTAGCAGTTGATTGTTAAACGCCTTATAGCACATAGGACAGCCTAATCTACCGGTCTTTTTAAATTGAGAATAATCCATGCCGCAGGAATTACAGTATAGATTAGATTTTCTATCTATAGCCATCGATGGTATTCCTGTATCCATCAAGCTGTTAAATAAATCATTTATAGAAAAGGGGGTAAACCAATTAAAATCATTCCTCTTCTCCGCACACTCTTCGCATAGATGCAGCTCCGTCTTTTTGTTATTTATTATCTTAGTCATATGAACTGTAGCCGGACGTTTTTGACACTCTTGACACAGCATCTCTAGCACAACCTTTCATTGGGAATTCATATTTATACTGATCAACATGGACTTAAGAATATTAGCCCGTATATTATCTTTCAATGTTGCAGGAATAGAAATAGCCTTATCGCTAAGAGCTGCCTTCATTATAGAAGCCTCTCTTTCATTTATTATACCCCTTTCCTGGATGTTTGTAACAATAGTTTCTGCCGCCCGCTGCGATATTTTATCTCCTATTTTTTCCGTGATTAAGTAATGGATATAATCTCCAGGCTTTATATCCAACTTAACTATTTTTATAAAACCTCCGCCTCCCCGGCGGCTCTCTATATAGTAACCCTGATCTATAGAAAATCGGGTGGCTAATACATAGTTAATTTGGGAAGGGGCACAATCAAAATAATCCGCCAGTTCATTTCTTTGAAGTTCCAGAATCCCTTCGCTTTCTTTCAATAATGATTTGATAAACTCCTCAATAATATCGCTAAGCCTCGGCACAATATCACTTCCTTTGTTTTTGACTTTCTTTGACTTTTGTATTTATTATACATAATTTTCCCCAAAAAATAACATCGCATATTTTTGATTTATTTGCATTTTACAGCTATTATATGGCTACTACTTTGTTTTTCTCTGATTATCGCAGCATTTTTAAATCATTCTCCTTCTTCTAAATCTGTCAGCTTGCTACATACCCTTTGAATTAATCCCCAGTCAAATCCACGCCTTGCAAGGGCCTGACCAATTTTATATAGCTTTTGCTTTTCTTCAAACCTTTGATACCGCTTGAAATATTTTTCCGCCAACAAAAAAGCAGCCTTTTCTTCATCTTCCTCATCTACCCTTTCTAAAACTGCATCGATTACCGATCTATCTATACCCTTTTGATAAAGTTCATAGGCTATCATCCGCTTGCTCATCGGCCTATTATTAAGCCTAGATTTTGTCCAGCTGCTTGCAAATTCAAAGTCATCGATATATCCATAATTCTCCAACTTGTTCAATGTTGACTCCACTGCAGCTTCGCTAAATCCCTTTTTATATAGATAATTTTCCATCTCTTTTTTGCTTCTAGGTCTAAAGCTTAAATAATTCAGGGCCGCATCAAAGGATTTTGATGCTTCTTCCTCCTCCTGCCATTTTTCTAATTCTTTTCTATCCACTACCTTGCCTTTTCTTAAATTGTATTTCACTACTAAATCTATGCATAAGAGGAACTTCTGCCCGTCCTCTAAATATATCCAGCACATCTCCTTTTTTGCCTTATTTCTTTCAATCCTCTCTATCCTTATTCCCATAATGCGGTTCTCCTTCCAAAAAAAGATGGTGTTTTTCCAAACACCATCTTTTACCATCCGCTAGCTATGCACTAGCAAATATTTCTTCAAATTCATTTACATCTAGTTTTTCTTTTTCAAGCAGAGCTTCTGCTACCTTATGCAGTTTGTTTATATTTTCCTTTAATATAGTTTCCGCTTTTTTATAGGCAGTCTGAATTATTTCCCTTATCTCCTTATCTATTTCTGCAGCAATATCTTCACTGTAATTGCGGTAGGTTCCCCAATCCTTGCCTAGGAAGATCTCATCATGCTTTCCATTGTAATTTATAGGTCCTAACTTTTCACTCATTCCATATTCAGTAACCATTTTGCGAGCCATCTGGCTTGCCCGCTCTATGTCGTTAGTGGCACCGGTGCTGATATCATTTAATACCAAAGCTTCTGCCACTCTTCCTCCCATAAGCTGGGTAATCTCATCCATCATCTCAGATTTAGAAATAAATTGCTTATCCTGCTTAGGCAGTGTCAGGGTATATCCACCAGCCATGCCTCGGGGGATAATAGATATTTCATGAACCGGATCTGCATTCGGCAACATCTTCGACACTACCGCATGGCCAGCCTCATGATATGCCACTAACCTCTTGTCTTTTTCTGTAATAACTCGGCTCTTCTTCTCAGGACCAGCAATAACCCTAGTAATTGCTTCTTCGACATCCTCCATGGTGATCTGTTTAGCGTTTTTTCTAGCAGCCAAGATAGCCGCCTCGTTCATCACATTCTCCAGATCTGCCCCTGTAAATCCTGGAGTTCTTTTTGCAAGGACATCTAGGTCAACTTCTGGTGCAAGAGGTTTACCCCTCGAGTGCACCTGTAGGATTTCTTTCCTTCCCTTTACATCAGGAACACCTACGACTATCCTCCTGTCAAACCGCCCTGGACGCAGAAGCGCCGGGTCAAGGATATCCGGACGGTTAGTTGCAGCAAGGATGATTATACCCTCGTTTACAGAGAAACCATCCATTTCAACTAATAGCTGGTTCAAGGTCTGCTCCCTTTCATCGTGGCCGCCTCCAAGGCCAGCACCTCTATGACGACCTACTGCATCGATTTCGTCTATAAAAACGATGCAGGGAGAATTCTTTTTAGCTTGTTCAAACAGGTCCCTGACTCTCGATGCTCCAACACCTACGAACATCTCAACGAAATCCGAACCACTAATGCTAAAGAAAGGGACTCCAGCTTCTCCCGCTACCGCCTTTGCAAGCAGAGTCTTACCAGTTCCCGGAGGGCCTACAAGTAGCACTCCCTTAGGTATCCTTGCGCCTAGCTCTAAATATTTTTTGGGGTTTTTTAGAAAATCAACTATTTCCTGTAACTCAGCCTTCTCTTCATCTGCTCCAGCTACATCGTCAAAAGTTACCCTTCTCTTTTCATTGGTATGCATTCGGGCTCTGCTTTTACCGAAGTTCATAACCCGATTGCCCCCACCTTGGGTCTGCTGCATCAAGAAGAACCAGAAAAGCCCGAACAAGATGATTATAACTACAAAAGGTATAATACTAACCCACCAAGGTGCTTCAGCCGGTGGCTGGGTATCGATCGCAAAAGAAAAATCCTGTGCCGTTATCTCCTCAGGTGCTTTTCCGAGCTTTTTAGCTTCTATTCTCTTTAGATCCTCATAAAAAGATTCCTCAGAAAGCATCCTAGAAGTGAAGTCATATTCCCCTTGTCTTCCAAAAACATTTCCTGTAATATCTGAATCCTGGTAATTACCATAGATATTTTTCTCTATAATCAATATCCGAGATACTTTTCCGTCTTCTACTGCTTTTAACAATTGGGTGTAAGAAATTTCTTCTCTATTGCTGCCCAAACCGTTTAAATTTGATACTATAAATATGATCACAATTAGCAATATAAGATAAAAGCCTGGGCCTCGCAGAAATTTTTTCAACCCTAGCCCTCCTTTAATAAAAATAATACTGCGTTTTTAAATTATAACATAACTAATATTTGAAAGCAATGAAGAAGGTTTAAAATTTACGCTCAACTACTCTCCATTTGGCTCCTTATCCAGCGCACAAACATAGGGCAAATTTCGATACTTTTCGGCATAATCCAGTCCATATCCCACGACAAACTCATCGGGTATTTCAAACCCAACATAATCTACTTGAACCGGCACCTTTCTTCTAGTGGGCTTATCCAAAAAACAACAAACCCTGATGCTATTGGGCTTTCTAGAGCGCAGATTATCTATAAGATAATGAAGTGTTAAACCGGTATCCACAATATCTTCGACTATCAATACATCCTTGCCCTCGATTTCATCATCTAAATCTTTTAAAATTCTTACAACTCCAGAGGTTTTGGTAGATAATCCATAGCTTGATACAGCCATAAAATCTAGTTTTAAAGGTAGCTTTATTTCCTTAACTAGATCGGATAGAAAAATTACAGCCCCTTTTAAAATACCTATCACTACCAAATTAGCGTCTTGGTAATCCTTAGTAATCTGTTCGCCCAGCTCTTTTATCCTCTTCTTAGCGCTTTCCTCATCTATTAAAACTCTTCCTAATGTTTCCATACCTCGCACCGCCTTTAAGATTTATTGTTGCACTTCTTGTTTATTTTAAACTGCAATACATTTTTAGTATTTTGGGTTACTTTATATTGGTCGTTAATTTGATGTCCAACTACCCATATAATATTACGGTCATCCACTACTAATGGGATGGCACCCCTCTCTTCTCGCGGAATCTTTCGGTCAATAAAATAATCCTTTAACTTCTTAGTGCCTTTCATTCCAAAAGGCTGAAATCTATCTCCATCCCTTCGATTACGAACAACAAGCTCTCCTTGTATCCTATCCCTATCTATGTATATACACCAGACGCCTTTGCGTAAAACATCTGGTTTCTCCACCTGTTGACAAACGATTTCCATATCTAGCTCCTTTATATAGAGCTTTCCTGGAATAGCTATAGGATATTGGAAAGAGGGAATATCACGGCTTTTTCTATCATCGAATATAACTATGGCTTCGTAATCTTTTTTCGCCTTTAAATTCTTCGGCAGATCTACCATAGAGCCCGTAGACGAATACAGGGCTATGTTTAGCACTTCCTCCGTATGGATAAAAGATATATCAGCCATACTTTCAACTAGCTTCTCAATTGCCAGGCGAATCACCCTGCGGCTTATTGCCTTGGGGTTAGATATGAAAAAATCAATAGGGATCCTAACCTCTCCATCCAAGGCTTTAGCCCACTTTTGAAATAGCTGATTGGAATAATGGGATAGAAATTCTTCCTCCTCCCGGATAATATCTCCCATTCTTACAAGATTCTCCGAAAAATTCGGGTTAAAGTTCTCCTGTATATAGGGTATAAGCACATTGCGAATGCGATTTCTAGTATAGATGTTCTCCTCATTGGTCAAATCAATTCTATACTCGAGATTATTTTCCCTGCAATATGCTTCTATCTGCTGCCTGGATACCTGGAGCAGGGGACGAATAATCTTTCCTTCCCGTACAGGCTTCATGCCCTGAAGGCCTTTAAGACCTGTACCTCGGATTAAATTATATAAAATAGTCTCTGCTTGATCGTCTCTATGATGGGCTAGGGCTATTTTTTGACCTTTTATTTCTTTTAATATCTGTTCGAAAAAATCATATCGGACTTTTCTGCCCGCTTCTTCCTCCGAAAGGCCCCACTTACTGGCTAATTTTCTTACATCTGCTTTCTTAATGTAAAATGGAATTTGCCAATCCCTGCAAATCCCTTCCACAAACTTTGCATCCTTATCGGCATCTTCCCCTCTCAATCCATGGTGCACGTGGGCCACTGCCAGCTCTAAAGAAAAATCATCTTTAATCTTATTCAAAATATGCAGGAGAGCTAACGAATCAGCTCCCCCTGAAACTCCAACTACTATCTTATCGCCTGACTCTACCATGTTGAATTTTTTCATATATTCTAAAACCCTATCCAACATCCTACCACCTGTTAACGTTTGTCCATTTCATTGTAGTATTTTTACACAGAATTTTCAAGATATTTATTAAAAACTTTATACCACAGGCTTCCAAATTCTGCTGACCATGACGGTCATATCATCTAGCGGCTCTCCGCCATTTTCCTCCAACACCATATCCATGATATAGTCGGCCATCTCCTGGGGATTTTTAGTGTCTATTTCAGATATCACATTGACAAGCCATTTATCGTCGTGTCCCCACTTTCTTACACCATCTATAATCCCATCAGTTACCATTATAATCATATCGTCGTCAAACAAGTTGATGCGAACTGTTTCAAGCTGTACGCTGTCAAGTATACCTATGGGCAGGCTAGAGGCTTTAATTATTTCCACGTGATCCCGCCGCTTTATAAAAGTAGACGCCGCTCCAATCTTGACTATATCAGCGCATCCCGTCACTAAATCTAATACGCATAGATCTGCTGTGGCAAACATTTCTTCGTGGGATCTGACTAATAATATTGAATTAATAGTTCGCATTGTAATATCCATATCGAAGCCTGCTTCCATGAGGTTTTCCAACATTGATATAACTGCGCTGCTCTCCTGTGCAGCCCTGCTCCCCGTTCCCATTCCATCGCTTAGGGCAAGCATATATTTCCCATCGGGGAGTGCATTGAAAGAATAGCTATCTCCGCACAAATCCGTCGCCTGGCGGGGTCTAGTTGATATGCCGGTAACAACTTGAAATCGCAGTGCCTCTTTTAACTGCAGCATACATTCATCTTTTCCGACAGCCATACAAGATGATATATTAGCTGTCATGGCCCTTCCTAAAACCTGGCTTACTATCTTTTCAATATGTCGAGTACACTCTCTCCGCCCCCTGCAGGGCCGCTTTCTAATATTAACCTCTACATTGCCATTGGCTTTTTCAACTACCAACACTTCCCTGCATCGGATGCCCGCTTTGTCTAATTCTATCTGAACAGCTTCCTCCAAATCTTTTTTGAAAGACATATCTATATTCATTTCCGTAGCCAGCTGCCTTACAACATTTGAAACTCCTTGGAGCTGATGTGCTACTAGCTGCCTGCACTCATCAATCTGCTCCCGCCATTTTAGCTGGGAACTATATAGGGCATAAATCTGGCTTATTGCCTCAGTTACCTTATTCATATGTACGCATTTTCTTGCAAGATCTGGAGGGATATCCTTCTTAGTAAATCCGCCCTTAGCTTCCGCAGTAGATAATAATTCAAACATTATAGAATAGGTTTTATAGAAATCCCGATTCCAACAGTTTTCATAAAGACTACAGCTCTTACACACCCTCTGGGCCACTAAGTCAATTAAATTAGATATATCCTCCTGCCCTTTAAACTTATTTTTATTAGAAATGCTATCAAATGCAACTGCTAATTGCTGAAAAACCTTAGAAAATTCTGTAAGCCTTCCTACTATAAGTTCCTGCATCCGTTTTATATAGTAGTTTTGCTCCTTGTATCTCATCAAAGTAAAGTCTAAAAACTGCCCGATATACTTAAGGCTTTTCATCGGCAATAAAGTTAATATTATGGTACTTATTGCTATTTCATGGAAAGACAGTATAACTGAAGTGGATTTATTTACATAGAACACCATCAATGCATTGGTCAATATAAAGGCACAGCCGGTAAATATTCTGCCCAGCTCCCTGAATGTTCCAGCCACCAATCCGCATACACCGAAAATTGCCATAAGCATAGGCTCCTGCTTGGACGACAAAGAAAGAACTAATCCTACCATTATCCCCATAGATGCTCCTATGCCTGGCCCACCGATATAAGAAAAAATTAATACAAATAAAATGGAAAGAATATTTCGTGTAGAAAAGCCAAATATTTTTATATCCCACAGGCCGGAAATTAACAAAGCTACAAATATGCTAATCGATATCATTTCCTCGTTAGATAGAATTCTTCTCCTGGTTTTCTCCAGCACAACCGCCATAACATGCTGAAATACATAGACCATCACAAAGCCTAAAGTCCCCTCTAAGCCCATGAGTATATAGTCGTATATCAACATACCTCCTGGTCTGAGGCTGCCGTATACTAAATTTGAAATAATTAAAGCCCCCGATGCCGACAGGGCAGCTGTAAAAATTCCATAATATCCTTTAATGTTTTCTACCGCCTTCAGCATTATAAGTACAGCTATCATAGCTCCTATGTACTTGAATGTGACTCCTTCTATGCCTATACTGAGCATTCCAGCTGCTATTGCAATAAAAGCACTCAGCCGTGCTCTTTTTCTCTGGAGCATTACTGCATAAAGGGATATTCCAAAAGGCGATACTTGTCCTAATATCGTTGTTCTTCCTATAATTAGGCAGCAGAAGGCAAGTATTAGTTCAACAATAATATTGTCTTTTTCAACTTGTTCTTTTTTTCTGACGATCCGACTTCTAGCCTGAGCTTGTCCCACAATTCCCCGATAAGAAAAAGCCTCTTTTTGCATCTTATTACACTCCCCTATATCATCAGGTTTTCATTTTAAAATAAGGCGTTTATTTCAGATTATAACAAACAAGCCATAAATAATTTGTCATTATTGCGAGGTATATCCCAAAAAGTTTGCGACAAAAAATCTAGGAATCATTGAAATAAAGCTAAAATAAATTTTGATATTTAAATAATCTGCTGAATCATGCTGCATAGAGTTGTCGCATAAACTTGGAGTTGCCGCCGATTATGATCGATGATATGAATTACCAGCTGATTTGGACAAAAGAAAAACGCCAAATCTTTTCGATTTGGCGTTTTCGATGGTGGGCGCAATAGGGCTCGAACCTATGACCCCCTGCTTGTAAGGCAGGTGCTCTCCCAGCTGAGCTATGCGCCCAAGTGAAGAGAAAAATATAAAGTATTGTTTGCGTTAAAGTTGGTAGCGGCGAACGGACTCGAACCGCTGACACTGCGGGTATGAACCGCATGCTCTAGCCAACTGAGCTACGCCGCCACGTTTGGTTGCGGGGGAAGGATTTGAACCTTCGACCTCCGGGTTATGAGCCCGACGAGCTACCTGGCTGCTCCACCCCGCGTCGTTAACTGTTACAATCTTCATTGCCTGACGACAAGTTACATTTTACAATAAAACTGATTATATGTCAACCCTTTTTTTTAATTTTTTTAAATAATTTTTTCCCCGCTTAAAATCAGCATGCCTTCTAGGTTATCATGGTCGCTCACCGTTATATCTTTAACCTTAAAAAAATTCATAATCTCTAGCAATATACAAATCCCTGCTGGAATAATATCGGCACGGGAAGGAGGTAGACCTGCCAGTTTCTTTCTTTCTTCAATAGGGCAAGCTAGTATTTTGTGTAGTAACTCATCTACAAGCTCTATATCCAAGCGGTATCCCTGTATCCTATTCCTATCATATACTTCCATCCCTTGGGCCATAGCAGCTAATGTAGTTATAGTACCTCCTACGCCCACTATTGGAAGCGATGAAACTTCTCCCCTCCATTGCCGGCTCAGTACACAATGGATAAATTTAGCCATAGCCTTCCAACTTTCATAATCGGCGGGATAACCTAGTGGAAACATTTCAGTAAGCCTCACGGCTCCAATATCTAAGCTTACACTGTATTCTATACAATTTCCCTGACCCTGCACTAATTCCGTACTTCCCCCACCGATATCTACTAGCAGTACTTTGCCGTATCCATAGGGCATGTCCATTAAAGCGCCAACAAAGGCTGCCCTAGCCTCTTCATCCCCTAACAAAACTGCAACATCAATACCGCAATGCCTATCTACTAGTTCTATGAAATGCTCCCTATTTGCCGCATCCCTTACTGCACTGGTGGCAAAACAATAGATGCTGTCTACGCTACTGGCGGATGCAATCTGAATTAGTGATTTTATGGCATCAAGGGTCCTCTCTATTGCCTTCGCCGATAAATAGCCCTTTAAGTCAACTCCCTCTCCAAGGCGGGTTGGGATCACCCATTTATCAATTATATTTATCCCGCTATCCTTATCATCCTTTTTTAGTTCTGCAATGAGCATTCTCACCGAATTAGTTCCAACATCAATTACTGCTCGCCTATCCATAGAAATCCTTTCTCCCTATAAAAGTAATAAACGCATCCTATTAGAATGCGTTTTAGTTTTCGTTTACAACATATTAATATTAGCCTCTTCCTCGCCAAGAACCTCCACCGCGCTTATTTTCTCTGTTTCTGATATCAGCTTGGCGTTCTTCACTGTCCCTTAAAAATTTAGCTAGCTGCTCTTCAAAAGACAGCTTAGGACTGGAAGAAACTCTTCTAATCGATAGACTGATTTTACCATTGTCTTCAACGGACAAAACCTTTACCTTAATATGCTCGTTGAGCTTTAAGTAGTCGTTGATATCTTTTACGTAAGCATCTGCTATCTCTGAAATGTGCACCATTCCCCTTTGCCCATTTGGTAAATCGACAAAGGCTCCAAAATGCGTAATTCCTGATACGACGCCATCCAGGATCTCTCCAACCTTAACCGGCATAAAATATGGGCTCCTCCTTATTTATTTTTCTTCTCAATAAATTTTATTTCTCCTTCTTTGACCCAGCCTAATCGTTCCCGTGCAACTTTTTCAATATATTCATCGCTCTGGGTATACTGTATAAGCCGCTGAAGCTCCCTATTTTTACTTTGCATCTCAGCAATCTGCTGCCTCAAAGCATCCGCCTTGGCATGCTGCTGTCTAATCTTTATTTCCTGTTTTACAAAGATTACTGAAAAATAGCATATCACCAATAATATAATAAACATTTTTGCTCTTGGCTTAAGTACATACCTTTTCTTCCTTTTCTTCATAAGCATTTCCCTTCCACAGCGACAATATACTTAAAGCTTCATCGGTTAATAAAAATGGGTCATTAATTCATATATTCGACATTCACTTTAAAAAACCCTCTTTTAAAAATATTAAATTTAACTGACATCTTTTGTAACTTCATCCGCTGCTCCCTTCTTCATAAAATTGTTCTTCATAGAGCGGATAAACCTACCAATCCCCTGGCTAATTTTGTTAAAAGGCCACTTTACCAGCTTAAATATCCAAGCCAGAAATTTAGATACCCATTTATAAATTAAATCAAAAATCCACATAACCAATTGGCTAATCGATAATATATACAGTCCCCAGCCTAACCCTATTCCTAGAAAAGAGTATAATCTTACCTGTCCATCATTGATATAAAATAAGATGAAAAAAGAAAAAAGCGCTATTATGACCCAAAAAATTAAATCCATAACTCCAGTGAGAAATTTTCCGGGTCTGAAAATTCTCCTTATCATCCTATATATATCAAAAAAAAGCCCAATGACAAGACCCCCGTATACTGTAGCTAAGAATACATATGCCTGATTCGCAGTGGACACCCCCATATCGATGCCCCCTCATCTAAACAACTTCCCTAGAAAACCAGAGCCCTTGCCCCTAATGCTTTCGCTTTCGCTATACTGAAGGGCAATTATGTCCCCTTCAACTATAAGCTGCCCTTCCTCCAAATTTAGTTTATTAATGTGCAAATCTTCCCCATGCAGCGTAATAAAGCCCATATCAGTCAATAAAATCACTGCCGATTCATCGAAGCTGTCTACATCCTGCACCCCTGTAATAGTTATCTTTTCCCGGTTTTCTATCAAAATGCTATGGGTCCTTCCCCTCATTACCTTTTTATCATCAAATTCCCGTACCATGCAATCCCCTCCTGAAAACAATATATGCATGGTATATTTGATATATTCTTTAAATTAATCCCACATTTTTACTATATCAACCCCTGGGAAGTAGTAACTGATAATATCCTCTGCTTTTTTACCGTTTT
>CALGOY010000037.1 GCA_937960725.1 uncultured Bacillota bacterium | reverse complement strand
AAATTCCCAATTCCGGGGCCGTCTTTTCCCTCAAAACTCCATCGGACTCTAAGCCTTTATCCCTTTGAAACATAGCTATAGCCCAATAGGTTTTATAGTCATAGTTACCGCTTATTTTGCCATTATAATAGCCTAAATCCTTAAGCTTTTTTTGCGCTTCTTTTATACTTATATCCCGGGATTTAAGCTCCTTTGCATTTTGCATGGCAGCCTGTCTATAGGAATAGGCTGGGCCAACGAGGCCAAATATTATAAATATCATAAAAAGCACCAATGCTTTATATGTATTTCTATCCCATTTCATAAAAATATTCCTTCCCATGGTTTCATTTATCTATTTTTATCAACCAAGGGAAGGAATATGTATTAATCAATGGCTAAAATTCATGGAATGTTCTTTAAACTGGGCTTGATACAAGTTGTAATAGATTCCCTTCTTCGCCATAAGTTCTTCATGGCTACCCTGTTCTTTAATACCCTCCTCAGTGAGAACTAAAATTACATCCGCATTCTTTATAGTAGACAGCCTATGGGCAATGACTAAAGTGGTCCGGCCCTTTGATAATTCCTCTAAAGCTTTCTGTATTTTAACTTCGGTTTCATTATCTAAAGCAGAAGTAGCTTCATCTAGGATGAGAATAGGAGGATTTTTCAAAAACACCCTGGCGATAGCAATCCGCTGCTTCTGGCCCCCTGATAGGCGGATTCCTCTCTCCCCTACATTGGTGTCATAGCCATCGGGAAGGCTCATGATAAAATCATGGATATTGGCTCTCTTGGCAGCCTCTATCATCTCTTCCCGGCTAGCTTCTACATTCCCGTATAATATGTTTTCCCCAATTGTCCCTGCAAACAGGAATATATCCTGCTGGACTATTCCAATATTTTTACGGAGGGATTTTATAGTATATTCCCTAATATCCCGTCCATCCAGCAATATCCGGCCTTCTTTTACCTCATAAAATCGAGGTATTAAATGGCATAAGGTGGTCTTTCCGCCCCCTGAAGGCCCTACTAGAGCTACGGTCTTGCCCGCCGGTATTTTTATATTTATATTTTCAAGAACCTTTTCGCTATCGTCATAGGAAAAGCTGACATTTTGAAACTCGATATCTCCCTTTACGCCTTTAAGTTCTTTAGCATTGGGAGCATCTGTAATCTCCGGCTTTATATCCATAATCTCTAGGAAACGTTCAAAGCCTGTCATTCCCGATTCAAACTGCTGTGTAAAGTTGCTTAAGCGGCGGATAGGCTGGAGAAAAACGTTTACATACATCATAAATGCCAAAAGATCGGCAACATCCATGAAACCTCTATATATAAAGAAGCCCCCTGCTGCTACCACGACTACGCTTAGCATAGTAGAGAAGAATTCTATTCCAGTTTGGAACACAGCCATACTTTTATACGATACATATTTGGAGCTTCTAAACTTTTTATTCCCTATGTTGAATTTTTCTTTCTCGTATTCTTCATTGGTAAATGACTTAGCCACTCGAATCCCGGATATGCTGCTTTCTAGCTGGGCGTTGATATCCGCAATTTTTGCCCTAACATCCTTGAAGGCCTCGTTCATTTTCTTCCTGTATTTAATGGCAAACCATCCCATTATGGGTACCAGTAAATAAACTATTATTGCCAGGCGCCACTCCACCCTTATCAGCATGAAGAAAGAGCCTACCAGCATAATTAGGGATAAAAATAAATCCTCGGGACCGTGGTGGGACAGTTCTGCTATTTCGTTTAAGTCGTTAACCATTCGGGACATCAGATGGCCAGTCCTATGGTTATCATAGAATTTAAAGGATAGGGTTTGAAGGTGGGAAAATAAATCCCTTCGCATGTCAAATTCTATTCTAACTCCCAGTACATGCCCCCAGTAAAGGACAGTATACTGCAATACCGTACGGAATATATAAAGAAGGAATAGCCCTACTACAAATATCCAAAATGTGCGCATCTGTCCTGCTGGTATAGTGGTTCCAATTATCTCCCTGGTCAGCATTGGAAAATATAGATCGATAAGAGCAATGAGCAGGGCACAAGTCATGTCCAAAACAAATAGCTTCCAATGGGGTTTATAGTAAGATATAAAACGGCGAACTAGCTTATTTTTTTCCAAAACCACCTCTCCTCCCAACTATATTATAAACTCCAACTAAGACAGACATATATAATATTACCGTAACATTTATCATAAAGCAACAAAAAATCGTGCCCTATTTTTAGGGCACGATTTTTGATTAGATAAATCTATATTTTTAATAAATAGCTCTATAGCTACATGGAGAGCTATCATAGCTGTAGAGCCTTCTGCGAATTTTATCCCAAATCTCCCAATGCTTCTTCACCCCAGAAAGGGTTATGGTATACCTAGCTTCGAAACCGCTATTTAGTTGACTTACATAGCCTCTATCTCTCAGCCATCTTATGGCGCTCCCTACAGAGTGGATATATCTATTTTTAAAATAATAATTAATCTCTACTATGCTCATTCCCCGCTTGCGCTGATTAAAAAGTATCCTCAATATGTCAACTGCTATAACTGCCTGCCTAGGGGAAATCTCGCTGAACATATTGTAGATTATATCCATCTGTCTACATTTCATAAAAATACCTCCATATATCTCTTTGTACAGTATATAAGAAATATATGAAGGATTGGCCGTTAATATAACCTATAAAAATGAAAATTCCCAAGAGCTTTTTGCTCTTGGGAATTCTGGAGCTGGTGATGGGACTCGAACCCGCAACCTGCTGATTACAAGTCAGCTGCTCTACCAATTGAGCTACACCAGCATGGAAGTTGGTGACCCCTAGGGGAGTCGAACCCCTGTCGCCGCCGTGAAAGGGCGGTGTCTTAACCACTTGACCAAGGGGCCATAGTTGGTGACCCATCGGCGATTCGAACGCCGGACTCCTTGATTAAAAGTCAAGTGC
>CALGOY010000036.1 GCA_937960725.1 uncultured Bacillota bacterium | reverse complement strand
CCCCAGTGAGGCACTGTATGCCCTGGTTTCCCTTTATTTAAGTACTAAGCTGATTGATCTAATAGTGGAGGGGCTTAATGCCGCTAAGGCATTTGTAATAATATCCGATCATTCAGAAGTAATTGCCAAGAGGATTATGAATGAGCTGGATCGAGGAGTGACTCTGTTAAAGGGAAAAGGAGCCTATACCCAGCAGGATAAAGATGTTATTTTATGTGTAATAAACCGCTCCCAAACCGTCAGGCTGAAATCTATAGTAAATGAGATTGATCCATTTGCTTTTGTGCTGGTAGCCGATGTAAAAGAAGTTATGGGAGAGGGTTTTTCTATTTAGGAGGAGGTTATTTTTAATGGAGATAGGCCTATCCACCGCTAGTTTTTATCCTGATGCCTTAACAGAGCAGGCAATCCCGCTTATACATGAGTTAGGGATAAAGAAGGCGGAAATTTTTTTAGAATCTTTTAGCGAATATACGGAGGATTTTTGCACCATAGTCAAGGATAAGCTAGAGCGATATGGAATTGAAGCTTATTCCGTTCACACATTGAGCACTCAATTTGAGCCGCAGCTTTTTTCTATTACTGAAAGACAAAGAAGAGACGCTCGGGAGATATTTATTCGGGTGCTTAAGGGAGCCCAAATAATGGGAGCTAAAACCTACGTATTCCATGGTCCTCCCGTAAGGGCCAATGCCAAGCCTGAGCTTGACTATAGATGGATTGGGGAGATTACTAGCAATTTGTGCGATATTGCGGGGGAGTACGGGGTTAAATTTGCCTGGGAGAACGTCCATTGGTGTTGGTTTTCATTTCCCGAGTTTGCTACTAGGATGATGGAACATGTGCGAAGCGATAATCTTTACTTTACACTGGATATAAAACAGGCTATGAGAAGTGAGCGAGATCCTTTTGATTTTATAAGGCAAATGGGGAATAGACTTATAAATGTCCATGCATGCGATTTTGATGGCGATGGAAATCTGTATCTGCCAGGACAGGGAAGCTTTGATTTTAAGCGCCTTCGTCAAGAGCTAGACAAGGTAGGCTATCAAGGGCCTATTATTCTAGAAGTATATAGGAATAATTATAATCACTATAGAGATATGACAGAATCTCTAGATTTTCTTCAAAATATATTTGAATATTAGCTTCAAGGTCTAAATTTTTCAACAAGGGACTCTACCCAGAGACGGTGAGGACCTTCCACTATGGAGATGGGCTCGCTATCGCGGCCCTCTTCTTTTGGAAACAATAGGATTTTAGGCCCTTCTCTAGTTTGGTTTTCCCATACATGGGTATGAAATAGCACATATTCATTGTAGCCTTCTTTATACACGATTAGGGTTATTTCGCCCCATGATTTAGGATGTAGACCTGCAAAATGCTCATCAACCAATATGGGAACTTTTATTCTTTCAGTTTGCCCTTGGGAATTGGTTATAAAAGCTTTATTAATTTCAGGAATTACTACTCGAGCCCCTTCAATTGGTCGTTCGCTAAAGCCATCTACTATTTGGGGCCTAATATATCCGAAGGATGTAGATGCCGTTTTTCCAATCTGGTTAAAGGCTTCAACTTGCCTTTCTATATATTCATCGGTCTTTAAGTATCCGCTATATATTAGGGATACTATGGTGATTATCATTACAATACCGGAAATTAAAGATTTTTTGTTCATATACATATATCAATTCCCCTTTCCCACTTTTAATTTTATTCCGAATATACTTATATAGAACTTATACTTTGCGCATTCAAATCTGACTATTGCATCGTATTAATTAGGAGTTTGTGTAGTTTCTTGTCTTATTTACAAATTAGAATTGACGAACCAAAAGAGAAATGATAAACTAAATGTAAGCGCTTACATAACTGATGATGTCGATATATTTTAAGATTCATACTATTGGCTTTGTAAGCAAAGAATTAGTAATAAAATAGCATATTATTTTGCGACAGCAGTTAGTGAAAATGCAGAAAAGCGAATGAAAATTGGGAAGGGGAATAAATATGAAATCGGATATTGGTTTAATAGGTCTCGCAGTGATGGGACAGAATCTAGTTCTTAATATGGAGAGCAAAGGCTATAGGGTTTCCGTATATAATCGAACGGAGCAGAAAACCCGGGAATTTATGGAAGGCCCCGCAGCAGGAAAAGATAGGATTACTGCTTACTATACGCTAGAAGATTTTGTGGCCTCTTTAGAGAGACCCCGAAAGGTTATGCTCATGGTTAAGGCAGGGCAGCCAGTGGATATATTCATTGATAAGCTGCTTCCCCTTTTAGATGAGGGCGATATAATCATTGACGGCGGAAATTCTTACTTCAAGGATACTATACGTAGAACTGAGCAGCTTAATGAGAAAGGAATTTTGTATCTTGGAACAGGGATTTCCGGCGGTGAGGAAGGGGCCCTTAAAGGTCCTAGCATCATGCCTGGAGGAAACAAAGAAGCCTGGGATCAGGTTGGCAAAATATTGATAGATATTTCAGCTAAAGTTGATGGAAAAATTCCGTGCTGCGATTATATAGGCCCGGATGGCGCTGGGCATTACGTTAAGATGACCCATAACGGAATAGAGTATGGAGATATGCAGCTTATCAGCGAGGCTTATTTCCTGATGAAAGAGCTTTTAGGAATGACAGCGGCCGAAATGCAAAAGGTTTTTGCCCGCTGGAATGAGGGAGAGCTAAATTCCTACTTAATTGAAATTACGGCGGATATTTTGGGCAGAGTGGATGAAGAGACAGGCAAGCCCATCGTAGACGTTATATTAGACAGGGCAGGTCAGAAAGGAACAGGTAAATGGACTTCCCAGGAAGCCTTAGAGCTAGGAGTAGCTGCCCCCACCATTGCCGATGCGGTGTTTGCAAGATGCATGTCGGCAATAAAGGAGGAGAGGGTAGAGGCTTCTAAAGTATTAAAAGGGCCTAATAAGAAATACGAAGGGGATAGAGAGCAGCTCATTGAGGACATTGGCAAAGCTTTGTATGCGTCTAAGATTTGCTCTTATGCCCAAGGATTTCAGTTGCTAGCTGAGGCCTCTAAGGTTTATAACTGGAACTTAAAGCTGGGGGATATTGCGCTTTTGTGGCGGGAAGGCTGTATTATCCGTGCGCAGTTTCTCGATAAGATAAAGGAAGCCTACGACAGGGATAAAAACCTTAAGAACTTAATGCTGGATCCATATTTCAAAAATGTGCTGGAGGAAGCACAGGATGGCTGGAGGAGAGTTGTAAGCATAGCGGTTCAGCACGGGATACCGGTATCATCCTTCAGTTCAGCCTTAGCATATTATGATGCATATAGAAGAGATAGGTTGCCTGCCAATCTGATCCAGGCACAAAGGGATTATTTCGGAGCCCACACCTATGAAAGGGTGGATAAGGAAGGGAATTTTCATACTGAGTGGCTGTAATAAATGCAGCTACAGTCTATTCAGCTAGGGGGGAGTGGAGTGTATATTCTTGCGCTGGAGGCAAGCACATCAGCAGCGAAGGCTGTAATCTACAAAAAAGACGAAGGCATCATAGCAACCGCTGGAGAATCCTATCCAGAAAATATAAGCAATGTAATAACTCAAGAACCAGACGAAATCTATAGAGTTCTAATAAAATGTGCGAAAGAACTACTCCAAACGGTAGATGTTAAAATCGATGGGATTGGCATTAGCAGTACATGGCACAGCCTCTTATATCTCGACAGCGATAGACGGCCGATAGGGAGGACTCTAACCTGGGCTAATACCCTAGCGGCGGAAACTGTACAAACTCGTAGGCAGGATAAAGATTTAGGCAATTGGATTTACCAGAAGACCGGCTGCCCAATCCACAGCATGTATCCCCTGTGGAAGTGGATCCATATGAAGGAGACGGGGATGGTAGATCCCAATGCCAAGTATTATTATATATCATCCCAGCCCGAGTATATCTATGAGAAGATGACAGGGGATATAGGGGTTTCGAGAAGCGTAGCATCAGGGACGGGCTTTATGAATATCCATACATTGGACTGGGATGATGAAGTTTTAGATATGGCAGGGATAGAAAGAGAACAGCTAGCGCCCTTATATGAACCGGATCATTGGGCACCCCTCTGTGAAGAAGCGGCTAGGGAGCTGGGATTGGAGGCCGGTATTCCAGTAACTATTGCGGGGCCCGATGGCGCCCTTAACCAAATTGGCGCCGGAGCAATGGGCGAGGGAATTATGACATTATCGGTAGGAACCAGCGGAGCTTTACGTATCGCCTGTGACGAGCCCTTGCTTCCTGAAGACCCTTCTACATGGTGTTATTATGTTGGAGCAGGTAAGCGGCTGGCGGGAGCAGCAACATCCGGAGCTGGAAATTGCGTACAGTGGTTTGCCCGTAGATTAAATCAAGGGCGTGCAAGCTACAAGGAACTAGATGCTATGATTGAAGGAGTATCACTGGAAGATGCCCCCATTTTCCTTCCCTTCCTATATGGAGAGCGATGTCCCGGCTGGGAAGATTCTCGCCTTGGAGGCTTTCAGGATTTAAAGGGAACCCATGAAATTCAGCACCTATACTACGCTGTTTTAGAAGGGATTTTGTTTAACCTTTACCAATGCTATGAGATACTAGCTGAAGTAGGGGAGGAACCTAAGGAAATACGGATATCAGGGGGAATTGAAAATTCTCCAATCTGGCTGCAGATGGCAGCGGATATTTTCCAGAGGGATATATATACCTCTAGAATTGAACATGCTTCCATCATGGGAGCTGTTGTCGTGACCCTAAAAGCTCTTGGAGCTTTGGAGAGTTTAGAGGATTTTAAAATGCCGTCGGGAGACAGAATTGTGCCCGATCAATCTAAGATCGAGATTTATCAAAAACGGTTTGCCCGGTATAAGGAATGGTATAAAAAAACTTCAAAGCGAGGGTTAGTAGAATGCTAAGTCAAATCATTAAAGCTAATAATGAGAAGGGGATTAATGAGCAGGAGCTTAGAGAGGTTCTCAAGCGCTCTATTGAGGCTCAGGATAAGGAGCTTAAGAAGGTCTTATTGCTTCCGCCGGACTTTACCCGAAGCCACTCTGGAGCAGGGAAAATTACAGCAATCTGCTACGATCTTTTAAAAGATAGCTGTCAGGTGGATATTATGCCAGCTTTAGGAACCCATGTACCGGTAAGCGATGAGGAGAGAGCGATATTCTTTGGAGAGCAGATTCCCAAAGAGCGGTTTTTTGTTCACAATTGGAGAAACGATGTAGTAAAGATCGGAGAAGTTCCAGCAGAATTTGTTAGGGAAGTATCCGAGGGATTGATGGACGAATCTATCGATGTGGAAGTGAACCGCAGGCTTTTGGATGAAAGCTATGATCTCATTATTTCAATCGGCCAGGTTGTCCCCCATGAGGTAGTGGGGATGGCCAATTATAGCAAGAATATATTTGTAGGCTGCGGTGGCAGCAATATGATTAACAAGACCCATATGCTGGGGGCTTTCTATGGCCTTGAAAGGATTATGGGCCGGGATTTTTCTCCAGTTCGCAAAGTGTTTGACTATGCTGAAGAGAATTTTATTAAAGATATGCCTTTAATGTATGTCCTTACAGTTACCACTCACACTGAGGAAGATGGGGTTATTATCCACGGGCTGTTTATAGGCAGGGAACGGAAAATTTTTGAAGAAGCTGTAGCCCTTAGCCAGGAGAAAAATCTAGAGTTTGTGGAGAAGCCCCTTAAAAAAGTAGTGGTATATCTAGATGAGCAAGAATTTAAGAGCACCTGGCTTGGGAATAAGGCTATATATAGAACCCGTATGGCAATCGCTGATGGAGGAGAGCTGATCGTATTAGCTCCAGGAGTCCGTCGGTTTGGAGAGGATATGGAAAATGACAGGCTGATTCGAAAATACGGCTATGTAGGCCGCATGAAGGTTTTAGAGCTGTATAAGCAAAATGAAGATTTGCAGAACAATCAATCGGTAGCTGCCCACCTAATCCACGGCTCCTCCGATGGGAGATTTTCTATTACCTATGCTGTCAAGCACCTAACAAAGGAGGAGATAGAGGGAGTAAACTTCAACTACATGCCATACGAAGAAGCAGTTAAAAAATACAATCCAGAAAAGCTCAAAGATGGATTTAACACATTGGATGATGGAGAGGAGGTTTTCTTCATTAGCAATCCGGCGCTAGGCCTGTGGGCAGATAAGAGCCGGTTTTATGGAAATAGCTGAAGATACTGTATATGAACATATATGAGATTGCAGAAAAAGCCGGGGTATCGATTGCAACGGTATCCCGGGTTATAAACAACAATCCCAATGTACGGCCAGAAACTAGGGAGAAGGTAGAACGGGTTTTAAAGGAGATGAACTATACCCCTAATGCCATTGCACGAAGCCTTGCCGTAAAAGCCACTAAGACTATCGGCGTATTGACCAGCGATGTAAGGGATTCTTATTATGCCAATGCCATCTATACCATTGAACGGGAATTTGGGGAATTAGGATATAACGTAATCCTATCCAATACCGGAGGGGCAATAAAAAAGAAGCGGGAATATATAAAAATTATGCTTGAAAAAAAGGTTGATGGAATTATATTAGTGGGTTCGGTATTTAAAGAAAAGGGCAGCAATAAACACATAACCGATGCCGCTTCTAAGGTACCTGTTGTAATGCTAAATTCGGTACTTTCTGCCGACAATATATACTCGGTTGCTTGTGATGATGCGAAAGGTACTGGGTATATTGTAGAGTGGCTATACGAAAGGGGACGCCGAAATATAGTCTATTTCTACGATGTGAAAAGCTTTAGCGGCTTAGCTAAAATTCGAGGATTTAGCGAAGCGATGGAAAAGAAGCAATTGGCTGTGGGGAAGAATACATTGATTCAAGTCCAATCTGGCATCGAAGGAGGCTATGAAGGGATAAAATACCTGGAAGAAAACAAAATAGCCTATGATGCCATAGTTGCCAGCGAAGATCTAATTGCAGCTGGAGCGTTAAAAGGGCTGATAAAAGCGGGCAAGAAGGTACCCGAAGAGGTATCGGTGTTTGGCTATAACAATTCCCAGATTTCCCGCTGTACAACTCCTGAACTATCTACTGTGGATAATAAAGTAGATATGCTAGCATCGGAAGCAGTAAAGGTCCTGTATGGAGTCCTTAAAGGAGAAAAAATAGCTCCTAAGAGAGTTTTCGCCCCTGAATTAGTGATTAGGGCGAGTAGCTAATTTTCTAACGGAAAGAATTAAATTTAATATAAGGATATATAAAAAGGGGGATAAAAGATGAAAAGATTAAATAGGCAATTATTTGAAGAAGGATTTAAATTTCCTGAGGATGTAGAAAT
>CALGOY010000035.1 GCA_937960725.1 uncultured Bacillota bacterium | reverse complement strand
CCTTAATTAAGGGACGAGATCAGTACCCGCGGTGCCACCCTACTTGAGGATATTAAATCCTCCGGCTCATTTCCGATATAAACGGTCGGAACCCGATATGGCTTACTTAGCAGTTCGGCCAATAACTCCAGGACGGATTCAGCAGCTGTTTTCACCAGTTCGCACCTCCCACTGGCTCTCTTAAGAAAACAATACTGCCTACTAGTTCCCTTCATCGCCTTTGCTTTATTAGTTTTATCTATTATTATACTATATCTAGCGAAATATTCAAGTTTTTTAGTATAATACTGGTTAATTCAGATTATCCTCTAAATAATAAATATGAAAGGATTTTTCCAGATATAATAACCACGCTGACATTATAAATAAAGTACAGGCACTGTATAAGATTGCCTCCATGGGAAAATAGGGTATGTCGAAAATACTTAAAAAAAGTTGAAAAAATAATTTATATCTGATATGATCAATATCAGTACTAAGTCTCAAAATTTAGTTTTTGACCTCCTTTTTAAATATATTATTTTATCGGCTGTCATATATTTGCTTATATGGCAGCCGATTTTGTTATATCCGCTATTAATCCCCTTTTAAAATATATCCTTTTTCAGCTAAAGCCTCTTCTATCATATCTAATCTATCAGGCGTCGGAGCCTCTATCGTGTGAAGGTGAACGCCTTCTTTTAAAGAAGAAAGTAATTTAGCCCCTTGCTTTTCTACTTTCCTGACAAAATTTCTCACATCTGCAGGGGAAGCAATCATCAATTCCCCTTTAAACTCTCCATATATCTCATGCTCCACAATTACGTCGATAACAGTGCCTCCCAAATCAACTATGGTCATCAATTCATCCTCTGTATCTTCCCTTGAGTGTTTGCATGCGATTATTCTACGGTATTTTCTAGAGTCAAGGTTTGGAGGTGTAATATAGCCGTTGGGAGTTGCAATTATCTCAGCACCGCCTGCCCGCAGGATAGCTATATCCTGGACGATAACCTGTCTACTTACACCAAAGAGCTCAGCCAGATAGGAGCCTTTAAGTGGCTTGCTACTTCTTTGAATAACCTTTAAAATCTCTTCCCGCCGTTTATTGGATCCCAAATAAATCCCTCCACTAATAAAGATAAGCTTATGAGCCTATATGGTTATTTTATCACATATTTAGGGAAGTTTAAACTTTATGTACTTTTTTGCATATCTTATCCGCTAATGGTCAAAAATACGTAATATATTTAATCGCCGGAAAGGGTGAACTGAAGCAGTGAAAATCTTCTATAACTTAGCTGCCATAGCTTTATTAATTTTTTGCTTTTTAATAGGTTGGAATATAGCCGTTCATTCTAAAAGTAGCTCTGAATTCTTTATTCCACATGTAGAATCTAAAAAAGAAAATGAAATTCCCCATCTTTCTTCAAAAGATGACTCCTCAGCTGATATTGAATATTCTAGTGGCGAGTCCCCCAGTATCAAAATTGCCCCAGTAGCACCTCCAATTCCCTTAGATGTCGATATCGAATCTCATTTAGAGCAATTCCGCCTTCAGGCCAAAAAGTTAAATAAAAGCCTACCGGATACATTTTTTATCTCTGGACCCCATGAAGATAAAAAAGTGGCTTTGACTTTTGACGATGGACCTGATAAACATACTACAGCTAAGATTATGGAGATTTTAAATGAATTGGGGGTAAAAGCAACGTTTTTTGTAGTGGGAGAAAAAGCGGAAAAGCATCCTTCTATAATACAGTCTCTTTTTGACAGCGGCCATCAAGTAGCTAATCATAGCTGGTCCCATAAAAGACCCTTATCCATGAATACGGAAGAGTTAATGGAAGAAATAGATAAAACTAATGCAATTTTAGCGGATATACTAAATCTGCCAGACGATAGATTTATCTATTTCCGCCCCCCTTATGGCTTAGTTACAGCTGAGCAGTTAGATGCTCTCAAAGAACGCGGATATAAAGCTATCTGTTGGTCGATTGACTCAATGGACTGGTATACTTCATCGGCAGAAGAAATTGAAAAATGCGTGGTACAACCAGCACATCCCGGTGCCATTGTTTTAATGCATAGCGCTGGAGGGAAAGATCAGCGGGCCGGTACGTTAAAAGCCTTGCCTAGAATTATAGAGGAATTGTCTAAACAAGGTTACAAATTTGTCACCATCGATGAGCTATTAAAATG
>CALGOY010000034.1 GCA_937960725.1 uncultured Bacillota bacterium | reverse complement strand
AGCCTATGGATTTTGCTCTCTGTTAAAAAGGTATCCTACTATTCCCCTTCATCGCATTTATCTAAATCTATTACAGCTATGTCAAAGTTATTCTACCATTCAAAGCCGCTTCATGCAAGTGCTATTTTGAGCCTTTTGCTTTAATAAGATTAACCTTAATAATACTTAACCTTATTAGTACTGCCTTTCTTCCAACAGTTCAACCAGCTCCTCCAGGCAATCCCTAGCCGAGATCTTGGGCAAATTCTCCAACTGTCTGTATGCCTTTTCTAAATATCGCCTATTTAAATTTTTGGTGTATTCCATACCTCCGCTTTCTTCTGTCCACTCCTTAACCTGTATAAGCTCTTCTTTAGTAAAAGCATTCCCCTCGATTAACTCCTCTATTTTTCGCCTGTATTTTTCTTGCTTTAGCGTATATATAACCGGTAAAGTAAATACACCGCTGGCAAAATCGCTCATAACCGGTTTTCCCACTTTATCAATAGCCCCGTTAAAGTCCAATAGATCATCTGTTATCTGAAAAGCCATGCCTAAGCTATATCCAAATTTCCACAAAGTTCGCTGTAGCTTAGGGCTACAGCCGCTTTCATGAGCTCCCACCTTACAGCTTAGGGCAAACAAAAGGGCAGTCTTTCTACCGATTCGCTTCAAATACTGCGGTATAGTAATATCCATATTAAAACGGTCGTTGAACTGATCGATTTCCCCTTCGCATAT
This sequence comes from uncultured Bacillota bacterium, assembly GCA_937960725.1. Lineage (GTDB taxonomy): Bacteria > Bacillota > Clostridia > Caldicoprobacterales > UBA3941 > CALGOY01. The sequence continues at coordinate 8,257 of CALGOY010000034.1, read as the reverse complement.
TGACCTAATAACCTTGGCCAACTTTTGGAGATTTTCTAAACTAGTCTTTTGCGTTATCAATGAAAATGCCCGGGCAAACAAAAAATCTCCTGTAAATACAGCGGTGTCCTTTCCCCATTTTGCCTGTACAGTGGGTGCACCGCGCCGAAGCTTAGAATCATCTATAATATCATCGTGGATTAAAGTGGCCATATGTAATATTTCTATGCTAGCCGCTAGGGGTACTAATTTTTCCTTATCAAATTTCCCAAATTTCCCCGATAGCAATAGTAAAGCCGGCCTTAGCCTCTTTCCCCCTGATTCTAGCAATTCCTTAATTGCAGTTGACAATACTTTTTGCCTCGTCTTTAACGCTGAGAGGATGCAGCGCTCAACCTCTGCAAGTTCGCTACTGACTACAATATTGTCCTTCCACATTGCTTTAAGCTCAACCTTTCTTAGCTTTTTTCTTCATACTAGGTTTAATAATATGGACATTCAGAAATCTCAATACATAGTGTGAAGCTAATCCTATAAAATATCCCGCCACTGCTGCAGCAATCATCAAAACAGGAAGATATGTATACAAGATGCTAATAGTGCCAAATACCCACGATGCCACCAACAATTGCCCAATATTGTGAAATACAGCCCCAGCTGTGCTAATACCTATTAAGGAAAAATATCTCCTATACTTAAAATATAATAAAGACATTATGAGGCTACTCAGTATCCCGCCTGATAGACTGTATAGTATAGAAGTAGGATTTCCCCCGAGAATAGGTCCTAATACAGATCTTATTACTACTACAGCAATTGCCTCTTTAAAACCAAATAGCACTATAGTTATAAGAGTAATAATATTAGCCAGTCCTAGCTTAACGCCCGGTAGAAGAACTGGAAAGAATCCTTCGATATAATGTAGAACTAAGGCTTGTGATATAAGCAAAGCTATCAAAACCATTTTCTTAATTTTATTCATTATCAAATAACCTCACGATGCTATGCTGTCAATATTTCCTCCATCTTCCCCGCCGCCTTCTATTCTTATAATAAGCCGGTGGGGAAGGCATACAATAGTCTGCCCTGGAACGACAATTCTAGCGGAGCGAACGCAAACCTGATCCGGACAGTTAGCCTCAATAACTTTAGCTCCATCCCTAGCGATTCGCAAAATATTATATCCTCCATCCCCTGCTTCAATTCTAATATCCTGAGGAAGTTCAATTTCATCTAGGTCGATAGATTTCACAATTTCGCCATCTACTTCGACAATCAGCCGCCTATCCTCTGTAGTCTCCCCCAACCACTGCAATCCCAATATGCTAAATCCTATTAATATCAGGATAAAAATATAGACCAGTATATCCCCTATTTTTAATTTCACCAAAAATTTTCCTCCTATTTTACGATCAATGGCTTAGCTTGTAGCTTTCGCCATATTGCTCAAACATATTTTCCAAGCCTTCTGTCATATATATTTCTTTATCTTCAGTTATCGCTATGGCCTCAGCCTGGCCCAATTCTTCAATTAATTTAAATCCTTCGTCCTTTCCTTTTATGAAAAGGCTGGTAGAAAGAGCATCTGCATCGGTAGAACTTGAGGCTACAATAGTGCATGCCATGAGTCCGCTGCGGGCAGGAGAGCCGGTTTTGGGATCAAATATATGATGATAGCGGACTCCAGTTTTCTCATATATATCTACCATATACCTCTCATAATCCCCAGAACTGACTATCGTAACATCTTCTACTTCCAACACCCCTATATGGGATTTGCCAGTTTCTTCTGACCTGGGATCTTGTATCCCTATGCGCCATAGGCTGCCATCAGGCTTCCTGCCAATTACTATAACATTCCCCCCCAGATTGATCAGTGCACTCTTAACTCCCGCCTCTTTTAAGATTCTTGTAACTTCATCGCCCGCATATCCCTTGGCGATAGCTCCTAAGTCTATACCCATTCCTTCCTCTTCCAAAAATACCGTCTTATTCTCCTCATCTAGTTTAACCTTTCGATAATCCACCAGGGCCAGTTTCTCTTCTATCTCCTCTGCATCTGGAATCCTAGGCTTGTCCGATAAAATATCCCAGAGCTCTACAAGGGGGCGTATCGTAATATCAAAGTCGCCCTCCGTTAGCTTCCCGTATTCCAGAGCCTTTTTAATAACGTAGAAAGTATCATCATGAACCTTTACGGGCTGTTTCCCTGCATTCTCATTTATTTTTGCAACATCGCTATCCTCTTTAGTGGCGCTCATCCGATCTTCGATTTCCTTAACCCTTTCAATAGCCTTATCCAAGGCTTTTTTGGCATTTTTATTGCCATATATCCTAAACTCCAATATGGTGTCCATAGCAAAAATGCTCTTTGAGTATTCCTCAATCTTTCCTGGACCACATGACATTAATATAACCGCTAATATTAAACATAATCCTATAATCTTTTTCAAGAAACACACTCTCCAATTAAATAAATTATATGCTAGCTGCATACCCTTATATATTACCATAAAAAGTCATATTTATAAATAGCTACAACAGTATTAAAAGGGGCTGCCAAAAGCCCATTTGATGACCTTTGGACCAGCCCCTTTTTGAAATCTACCAGCACTAATGTTTAAAATTACTCCCTTGCATTCTCTAATGCTTTCATAGCCAGTTCAACGAAATCGTTTACGTGAATGGTCACTCCTGCAATATCATCGGTGTACCCACCGCTATCATACTTAATAGCTGCAGGGTCCTGAGTCTCTATGAGATAAGCTTCTACTTTTTCAGCCTGCTCATGCCATTCTGCCTGAGCACCACCTTTTTCTACCATGCCGTAAGTACCATTTTTGGACCGGGTTTTCTTATCTTCCCCTCCGTCCTTATGGACCGCATTCCAGTCGACTGAAACAATCTTTCCGTCTTCCACAACAATTTCGATAGTACCTTTCCAGCCTGACTGCTTATCAAAATCGTCCTCTTCTGCAGTATATACCCCATCTTTGTACTTGATAGGCTCCGTGCTGGTATCCGTTTTTTCATTTGAGTTCCCACTACATCCGGCGAGCAAAGATACCACCAACATAGTTACCAATAGAAAGCTTAAAATTTTTTTCATTTAAACCCCTCCATTTCCTTATTGTTAGTTTTTAAACTATCATTGTGAATTGTATCACAATTATTTCCATTATTCATCTGTTAAAATTGATTGATTTTAGATTTTATGGGGTACATATAGATATATAAACCAAATTAGGAAAACAAAACACAAATTTTAAAGAAATATCTCACTAAATTAAGCTTATTCAACTTATATTCTTTCAAATTATAACTTTCAAATATTATAATCTTGTGATAAAATAATCTATAACATTTTGAAATGCCGCAGTTTACTGTATTTTATAGCAAACTAAGAGCTTTAGCATTTGTTAAAAGAATGTTATTATTTATTTGCTATAAAAAAGGAGGAAAAACCATGGCGACTAAACGCATCGTCGTATTGGGTGCGGGATATGGAGGAGTAATAGCTGCCCAGACCCTCCATAAACGTTTAAAAAAGCACGATGATGTAGAAATCGTCCTTATAGATCAAAATAATTACCATACAATGCTTACCGAGCTACATGAAGTCGCTGGCAACAGGGTGGAGCCGGGAAGCGTAAGAATATCTCTAAAGCATGTTCTAGAATATACCAAAGTAAAATTTATCCGGGATAAGATAATAAAAGCTGATCTAAAAGAGAAAAAACTCTTCTCTTCCCACAGGGAATACGATTTCGATTACCTTATCATAGGCGTTGGCAGCCAGCCTGCCTACTTCAATATCCCAGGAATGGAAGAACACTCCCTGCCCCTATGGTCTTTAGCCGATGCATCTAAGATCTACAGCCATATAGTCAATACATTTAAGCGGGCTGCCGTAGAACAGGATGCTGATAAGCGAAAGGAGCTTTTAACTTTCGTCGTAGGTGGCGGTGGACTTACAGGGATCGAAATGATGGGCGAACTTATGGAGTGGATGCCTAGTCTCTGCCGACAATATGACATTCCTAGGGAAGAGGTCCGGCTAATTCTAATCGAAGCTCAATCCTGTCTATGCTCTACATTAAGCGAGAAAGGCAGCGAAAAAATTACTAAGTACCTGCGCAAAAAAGGAGTCGAGGTTATGACAGACTCCTTAATTACAGAAGTAGCGGAAGATTCCGTAACGATTAAAGGCAAAGAGCCCATTCCTACCAGAACTCTTATTTGGACTGGAGGTATTAAAGCTAAAGATTTCGTCAAAGAATTAGGTGTCTCCCTTGGAAAACAAGACAGAATCATAGTAAATGAGTATCTCCAAACGCTAGAATACCCCTACGTATATGCCATCGGAGATAACATGGAATTTACCGATGAAAATGGCGATATACTGCCTGCATTAGTCGAATCGGCCATGCAGTCAGGAGAATGTGCAGCTGAAAATATTGCGGCAGAAATATTAAATAAGCCTAAGAGAGCCCTCAAACCAAAGCTTCATGGGGTTATGGTCTCCGTAGGCTCCTTTTATGGAGTTGCTGAAATAAAAGGCCTTCCCATGCTATCGGGCCTTTTAGCAATTATTATGAAACACCTGGTCAACATGCACTATATGTTTGTCATCGGAGGCTTGGAGCTGGTATGGGATTATATCAACCATCAGTTCTTCCACAGAGCGAGAGTGTACAATTGGTTTGTAGAGACAGGGTTTGGACACATAGGGCGAAGGAACTTCACCTTCTGGCTTGTACCTCTTAGGATCTGGCTTGGAGTTATGTGGCTCGTGTCAGGTTTAGATAAGGTAAACAATGGCTGGCTGGGAGCATGGCCCATGCTAGGTCCCGGCGGTGCAACAGATGCCACCAGCTCAGCTTCTGTCATAAGTCTGATAAGCGATCACCCCCCCCGTTGGTATGCATCTATAGTCGAAAATATCATCTATCCCAATGCCCTGCTATTTCAGAAACTTATAGTAATTACAGAGATCGGATTGGGACTAGCTTTTATATTAGGCTTTTTCACTTTCATCGCAGCTTTAGTTTCTATAGTAATGAATATTAACTTTGCCCTATCAACGGGACTGCCAACTACCAATACTGGCTTACCGGATCTGTGGTGGATAGCGGCTTCCATTGCCATGCTGGCAGGAGCCGGTAGGTCCTTTGGAGCAGATTATTATCTGAGGCCATTTTTACGCAATCAACTGCGGTACTTCCAAAAAAATAGAAAAATCAATATATTTAAAGGCTGGCAGTGGTAATATATCGATAAAAGGCTATTGGAAAATTCCAATAGCCTTTTGTTTTAATATTCCACAGGTAGTCCATACTCCTTAAGTATTCCCTTAGCCCAATCTATCTCCTGCTGTTTTGGGGGTATTACATGCTTTAGAGGATACTCCAGTCCCATGCTCTCCCATTTATATGCGCCCATATCGTGATAGGGCAAAACCTCTACCAGCTGTATATTATCATATTCTTTTAGCTTCCTAGCCAACTTTCTAATATCCTCTTCATCATCTGTATATCCAGGTATTATTACGTATCTTATCCATAGAGGTTTTCTAATCTCCCTGAGATAATTTAGAAAATCCCAGATTATCTTCACCCCAACACCGGTTAATTCTATATGTTTATCCTCCCGAATGTGCTTTATGCTAAGGAGGACTAAATCTGTCAAATCAAGGAGATCCTTAACCTTTGAAATCTCTACACATCCCGAGGTATCTATAACCGTATTAAGTCCCAGTTTTTTTACCTCTTCAAATAATTTAGTTAGAAACTCTGTCTGAAGGGTGGGCTCACCCCCTGTCGCCGTCACCCCTCCGCCGGAAAATTCCATAAAGCTTTTATATTTTTTAATATCGCGTACCAGCTCTTCTACTGTCATTTCCGTCCCGCCCTTAGGATCCCAGGCATCGCGGTTATGACAGAATATGCACCTCATGGGGCATCCCTGCATAAATATAACGTATCGGATGCCCGGCCCGTCTACTGTCCCCATTGTCTCTATAGAATGAATTCTACCCCTTACATCCATCTATATCAAATTCCCTTCGTCAAATCCCTTCGTGGAAAGTCCTCTTTATTACGTCCTCCTGCTGCTCTCTGGTCAGCTTGATGAAGTTAACTGCATATCCGGAAACCCTTATGGTCAGCTGAGGATATTTTTCTGGGTGCTCCATGGCATCCAGTAACGTTTCCCTTTCAAAAACGTTAACATTTATATGATGCCCTCGCTTGTGGAAGTAACCATCCAGCAAAGCCACAAGGTTTTTAATGCGGGACTCCTCATCCCTTCCCAAGGCTTTGGGCACGATGGAGAAAGTATAGGAAATTCCATCCTCTGCATAGCGATAGGGAAGCTTAGCCACGGAACTTAGGGATGCAATAGCCCCCTTCTTATCGCGGCCGTGCATTGGATTAGCTCCGGGCGCAAATGGATCCCCAGCCTTCCTTCCATCCGGTGTATTTCCAGTTTTCTTTCCGTATACTACATTGGAAGTAATAGTCAGAATCGACAAGGTTGGCTTGCTGTTGCGGTAGGTTTTCTGCTTGCTCAGCTTCTTCATAAAGCTTTCTACCACAAAGGTAGCTAAATCATCAACTCTTTCATCGTTGTTTCCGAAAAACGGAAATTCTCCTTCTATTTCAAAATCTACTGCCAATCCATGTTCATTGCGGATAGGCTTTACCTTTGCATATTTGATAGCGCTTAGAGAGTCTACCACTACAGAAAGTCCAGCTATTCCACAGGCCATGGTACGGAATACGTCCTTATCGTGTAGAGCCATCTCCAACGCTTCATAGCAATATTTATCGTGCATATAGTGGATGATGTTCAATGCATTTATATATACCCTGGCTAGCCACTCCATCATTAAGTCAAACCGCTCCATTACCTCATCAAAATCCAAATACTCTGACGTGATGGGCTCAAAGGGCGGCGCCACCTGAACTCCTGTTTTTTCGTCCTTTCCTCCGTTTATAGCATAAAGCAGAGCCTTAGCCAGGTTCGCCCTAGCACCAAAGAACTGCATCTGCTTTCCAATTCTCATTGCCGATACGCAGCAGGCTATTCCGTAATCATCGCCCCAAAGCGGACGCATCAGATCGTCGTTCTCATACTGGATAGAGCTTGTTTCGATAGACATCTTAGCGCAGTATCTTTTGAAGTTCTCTGGCAGATTAAGCGACCACAGAACCGTCATATTCGGCTCCGGCGCAGGCCCTAAATTGGTAAGGGTATGGAGAAAACGGAAAGAGGTCTTAGTAACCAAAGGTCTTCCATCCAAGGTCATCCCGCCTATGGATTCTGTAACCCAAGTTGGATCTCCGCTAAACAATTCGTTGTATTCTGGAGTCCTTAAAAATCTAACCAGCCGAAGCTTTATTACAAAATGATCAATAAGCTCCTGAGCCTCTTTTTCGGTAAGGGTTCCCTCTTTTAAATCCCTTTCAATATAGATATCGAGGAATGTAGAAACCCTACCTAGGCTCATAGCAGCACCGTTTTGCTCCTTTACTGCTCCAAGATAAGCAAAATACAGCCATTGAATCGCTTCCTGGGCATTGGTAGCGGGTTTAGATATATCAAAGCCATAGCTTTGGGCCATGACCTTCAATGCCTCTAAAGCTTTGATCTGATCTGCAATCTCTTCCCTCTGCCTTATAATGTCATCTTCCATCCAAGCCGTATCAAGCTCGCTCAATTCTCTTCTCTTTTCCTCAATCAGCCTGTCCACCCCATACAGTGGAACCCGCCTATAGTCACCTATAATTCTTCCCCTACCATAGGCATCTGGAAGACCTGTGATAATGCCAGCCCTTCTGGCCCTTCTAATTTCAGGAGTATATACGTCGAAAACTCCCTGATTGTGGGTCTTGCGATATTCCGTAAAAATCTTTTCAATCTCCGGATCTAATTCATAGCCATAGGCCTCACAGGCTTGCTTAACCATGCGAATGCCTCCAAAGGGCATTATAGCTCGCTTTAGCGGAGCATCCGTCTGAAGTCCTACGATTTTTTCTAAATCCTTATCGATATATCCAGGCTTATGGGATGTTATGGTAGAAACAGTGCTGGTATCTACATCCAAGGTTCCCCCTTTTTTATGTTCTTCCTGCAAAAGGGCGGAAACCTTCTCCCAAAGCTTCTTAGTATTTTCAGTGGGTCCCTCTAAAAAAGATTCATCCCCTTCATAGGGAGTATAATTCAACTGAATAAATTCTCTAACATCTATCTCTGATCTCCAATAACCTTCAGAAAA
>CALGOY010000033.1 GCA_937960725.1 uncultured Bacillota bacterium | reverse complement strand
CGAGCGGAAAAGTAGAAGAACCCCTCCAGTCGCTTATTGAAGAAACATTTAGGAATTACGCTATGGAGCTGGGGGTTCCTCCTCAATATGTTAAATATACTAAATATCCGCTACATTTTCACAGGATCCTTAGATGGGTATATGCAGACTATCAAGACAGATGCAAGTTATGCAAAACCGATTGGAAAAGCTGGAAAAAATATGGCAACTTAGAAGTAAAAACGTCCTACGACATCTTATATAGAAAAAATTATACTTGCCTGCGCTGCGGGAAAAAAATCGTTCCTGGAAGCAGGGTAAAAGTATTAGAATATGTAAGCAATTGTCCAAATATAATCTATTTGCATGATAAATGTTAAAGAGGAAGGAATTTAACGTCCTTCCTCTTCAATTTTTTAAGCAAACTTTTATACTGGATGAGTCATTTCTTCCATATTTACCAGGCTGCTGTCTATCTTATATTTTTGGGCCTGTCGATATTTAAAGAAATCCAATGCAACCTGCGGGAATGAAGCATAGGACAATACGTCTTCGTCCTGTTCGATATATTCCTTGATTTCTTCGCGATACTTGTCTAATGCAGGTTCAAGGTCATCGGCAGGTCTATAATCAATGACTTCATCATCGCCGATAATCTTCTTGCGGATTTCATCGCTAACCTCGCCTGGCAAACGACCATATTCTCCGCGAATCAATGCTTTTGACTCTTTGGTGACCATTTTGTATCTTTCCCCTGTCAGCACGTTTAAAACAGCCTGTGTTCCAACAATCTGGCTAGTAGGCGTAACAAGGGGAGGATATCCGAAATCTTCGCGGACTCTCGGAACTTCTTTCAATACTTCTTCGAATTTATCTTCTGCCCCTTGCTGTTTTAATTGAGATAATAGGTTAGAGAGCATGCCTCCGGGCACTTGATACAGCAAGGTGTTTATATCTATTCTGAGAACCTTTGGATTTAAGAATCCTTCTTCCGTCAGCCTCTGCGCAACTCCTTTAAAATGCTCTGCAATTTCGTTAAGCAGCTCTAAATCTAAGCCAGTATCCCACTCTGTGCCTTTAAGGGTGGCAACAAGGGGTTCTAAAGCCGGCTGTGATGTTCCATTAGCAAGGGGTGATAGGGCTGTATCTATGATGTCAACTCCTGCCTCTATTGCCTTGAGATATACCATATCACCGGTTCCGCTAGTATTATGGGTGTGAAGATGAATTGGTACCTTAACAGCCTGCTTTAGCTTGCTGACTAATTCGTAGGCTGTATACGGAAGAAGAAGGTTAGCCATATCCTTGATACAAATAGTATCAGCACCCATTTTTTCTAAGGTTTTTGCCAGTTCTACAAAATAATCTATAGTATGAACTGGACTTGTAGTGTAACAGATAGTAGCTTCGACATGGCCACCATATTTTTTAGTCGATTTTATGGCCTGCTCCATATTTCTAACATCATTTAGAGCATCGAATATTCTTATTATATCAATACCATTTTCGATACTTTTCTTAACAAATTCATCAACTACGTCGTCTGGGTAGTGCTTATATCCCAATAAATTCTGCCCTCGAAGCAGCATCTGCAATTTTGTGTTGGGCATAGCTTCTCTTAATTTTCTAAGCCTTTCCCATGGATCTTCTCTCAAATATCGAAGGCAAGAATCAAACGTAGCACCACCCCATACCTCCATGGAATAGAAACCTACCTTATCTAATTTTTCAGCTACGGGAAGCATATCATCAAGCCGCATTCTAGTTGCAGCTTGTGATTGATGTGCATCCCGCAGAGTGGTATCTGTAATTTTTATTTTTGCCATACCGATTTCCTCCTATTTAATTTAATCAGCCAAATAGGGAGAGAAAAACTCCTGCTACAATAGCTGAAGTGATAACCCCTGCTACATTGGGGCCCATAGCATGCATTAGCAGGAAGTTGCCAGGGTTTTCCTTTTGACCTACAACCTGGGACACCCTTGCAGCCATAGGGTTTCAAGCGCATGCCGCCGTATTTTTTAACCTTTTCGTTCAACGGCTCATTATT
>CALGOY010000032.1 GCA_937960725.1 uncultured Bacillota bacterium | reverse complement strand
CATTTTTATTTTTCTTATCGAGGCTGTTTAATTCTTGTAGATATTGGTTAACGTATTTGATTTCAGATTGTTTTACGTCTATATCTACGCCGCCCAGAGTATTGATAATTTTTTCTAAAGCAAAAAAATCTACCGTTACATACCTGGTTATATTTAAATTAAAATTTTGATTTACGGTCTTTATTGCTAATACGGGGCCGCCGAATGAATATGCGGCATTTAGCCGATTTTTTCCGTGGCCTGGGATATCCACATAGGAATCCCGCATCAGAGAAGTTAGCTTTAATTGACCGTTTTTCTTATCCAAAGTTGCTATCATTATAGCATCAGAACGGGCGTTGCCACTTTTGCTGCGCCTATCCAATCCAAATAGCAATACGTTTATTACATTTGTATCTTTTTCATCGGGAGCGGTATCGGATATTCCCAAGTCCTCTTTATCAATAGGCGTGTGTACAATATTTTCTGCTCCATGAGCAGCATCGGCTTCCGAAACCGCAACTATGAGTTTATATACATAGCCCCCCATTCCGATCAATATTATCAGCATTACTGTCATAAATCCAACTAGAAATTTTTTCATATATTATTCCTCCGTATTTAGGATTACGTTAATTGCGTATATGTGTTATTTTTAATTTTTAAGGCTATCTTCAACTATTATTCTATAAAATGATGCGTTCGTCAATAGGATAATATACTAAATTTACAAATTGTTAACCGTTATTATACTTTTTGCAAGAAATATGACAGGGATGTAACATAAGCAGGAGAAAATACTTTTAAACCCTTTATTTCTTTGATATAATAGGTTTTGCCAAGCTCCAGCGCAAGATTAGAATTTTACTATTTTTGTTTATATTTAATATTTGCCATATTTTTACTTATTATTGATGTAGTATTCGAATTTTTTAGCGTTGTTTATTGATCTAGGAGGAAATGCTATATGAAAAATATCTTAGTTACAGGTGGAGCAGGCTTTATAGGAAGTAATTTTATAAAATATATGTTAGAAAAATATAGCGATTATAACATTATCAATGTAGATGCACTGACCTATGCCGGGAATCTAGAAAATTTAAGGGATGTAGAAGGATTTTCTAACTATACTTTTATTAGAGCAGATATAAGCGATAGATCTAAAATTGACGAAATTTTTTCCCGCTATGATATAAACGTAGTTGTTAATTTTGCGGCAGAATCCCATGTAGATAGAAGTATTGAGGAGCCGGGAGTTTTTTTAAGAACGAATGTAATTGGAACTTATGTACTACTTGACGTGGCTAAGCGATACTGGAAGTTAAATCCTGATGATAAGTATTGTAGAGAATATAAAAAGGGAGTTAAATTTATACAAATATCTACGGATGAAGTATATGGAGCTTTAGGAGATACTGGTAAATTTGTAGAGACGATGCCGCTTAAGCCAAACAATCCCTATTCTGCATCGAAAGCAAGTGCGGATATGATTGTACGGGCTTATCATGTAACCTATGGAATGCCTGTTAATATCACAAGATGCAGCAATAATTATGGGCCATATCAATTCCCGGAAAAGCTTATACCTTTGGTAATCAACAACTGTTTAAACGATAGAGATATTCCAATTTATGGGGATGGATTGCAGGTTAGAGATTGGCTGTATGTATACGACCACTGTTCTGCGATTGATGTCGTTTTGCATAAAGGTATTGACGGTGAAGTATATAACATTGGCGGGAATAATGAAAAGACTAACATAGAGCTTGTAAAGTTAATTATAAAAATACTGGGAAAATCCGAAAATTTAATAAAGCATGTTAAAGATCGTCCAGGCCACGACAGAAGATATGCTATAGACAATACTAAAATTACCACCCAGCTGGGCTGGAAGCCCAAGTATACCTTTGAGCAGGGCATAAGAGAAACGATCGAATGGTATCTAGAAAATAGGGAATGGATTGACAACGTTGTATCGGGGGACTACATGAATTACTATGAAAGGATGTATTCTGGTATTACCGAAGCGGATGCTGCTAAGGAGTCATTTTAAACTATAAAAATTTGCGAATTTGTATGTGTAGCATTATAATATAAAAAGACAAGTATTTAACGATAATGTTAGTTGAGGGGAGAGTTAAGCTTGATACGAAAAGCGGTAATCCCGGCAGCTGGACTAGGAACTAGGATGCTTCCACTGACAAAGACACAGCCCAAAGAGATGCTACCCTTAGGCAGAAAGCCCTGTATTCAATACATAGTTGAAGAATTGGCTAGCGTAGGCGTTACCCAAATCTTGTTCATCACCGGTCAAAAGAAGCGGGCTATAGAGGATTATTTTGACAAGGACAATGAGCTTAATCGTATGCTGGCCTTTAGCGGACAGAAGGATTTGCTGGAGGAGCTTAAATTTGAGGATATGGATGTAAACTTCTTCTATACAAGGCAGAGCATACCTAAGGGACTGGGAGATGCTGTAAACTGTGCTAGGGATTTTGTAGGGAATGAACCGTTTATTATTGCCTTAGGCGATTCTATTATTTACTCTAAAGAGAATAAGATACTGCTTCAAAGGATGATTGAGCAGTATGAGAAGAGAGAAAATTGTTTTGTAATTGGCACTAGGTATGTTCCGCGGCAAGAAGTACATCGATACGGTATTGTTATTCCCGACGGAGAAGCTAAAGATGGGGTTGTGAAGATTAAAGACTTGGTTGAGAAGCCATCCCCGCATAATGCGCCATCCACATTGGCGATAGCTGCTAGGTATATCATGCCGGCAAAAATTTTTGATGCATTGAGTCGGACAAGCCCTGGCAAGGGCGGGGAGATACAGCTGACAGATGCTATCCGCTTGTTACTGAAAGAAGGGGTTGACGGATATTCTGTCAGCTTGACTGAGAAGGAAAAAAGGTATGATATAGGCAATATGCAATCCTACTACAATGCTTTTGTAGATTTTGCGCTGAATGATGAAAAATATGGGTATCAGTTAAAACAGTATATTATTGAAAAGTTTAATCTGTAATTAAGTGTATAGAGGTGATTTATTTGATTAGGGTAACTGCGCCGGGAAGAGCGGGCATTATTGGAAATCCTACAGATGGATACGGGGGAACGATGATAGCCTGTTCTATTAAGAACAGAGCAGAGGTTATAATTGAAAAAAGCGATCAACTAATTATAGAAAATAATTTTGGCACTAAGCTATTGAAATGGAGAAACGATTTTGAAAACAAAGGGGATTATTTCGACGTTGTCCGGGCTGTCCTTCGCTATTTTAAGCTTTATGATTTGAAAGCTAAGATTTCCATACGGACGGATGTACCGGCTCAGGCAGGACTGGCAGGCTCTACGGCTGTTTTGTCCAGCGTGCTGTCAGCTGTTACATCTTATGTTGGCTTGAAGTATCATAAGTATCATTTGGCGGAATTAAACCGTACTATTGAGCTGCACTACATGAAATGTCAGTGCGGATACCAGGATGCCTATATGACTACATTTGGAGGGCTTAATTATTTAGATTTTAGGGGAAAAGAGTATTACAAGGATTTAGACGATGAAATATATGCTACGGTTGAACCGCTAAGTGGCTATGTTTCTGAGCTTCCTTTTGTTATCGCCCATACGGGCATTAAACATCATTCCGGCAATTTCCATAAACCCCTACGGGAGAGATGGCTGGAAGGGGATAAGGCTGTAATTGAGGGCTATAAGGAGATTGCTGACATTGCCCGAGAGGGGAAAAAGGCGCTGCTGAATAAGGATTGGGAACAGCTGGGCTACTTGATGAATGAAAATCACAGGATACAGGATAGCTTGGCAGACTCCGGGGAGCAGAACAATTATATGATCAAGGTGGCAAAGGAAAACGGCGCCTTGGCTGCTAAGCTGGCAGGAGCCGGTGGCGGAGGTACGATAATTGCCTTGACTTTAGAGCCCCAGAGGACGATAGAGGCACTGAAAGAGGCTGGTGCTACGGAGTTTATAGAATTAGATCCATTGGGAGAAGGGGTAACCGTTGAATATATAGACGAAGAGGGGCAATCGGCTATAGCGGAGTAGGAAAAATTACTACTTATCCAACAATTTATATAGAAATTTTAGAAAATCTTCGTTTAAATAGATATATTTGGGGGTATTAATAAATTAACGGATAAAGACCATACTAGTGATAAGGAGGGTTAACATGAGAGATTATAAGAAATTAAACCAATACTTATCCAATTTAGCTGTATTAAATGCAAACTTGCATAACTTACATTGGAACGTTGAGGGACTACAGTTCGTTCAAATTCATGAGTTTACCGAAGAATTATATGAGGACTTCTTTGAAAAGTTTGATGCTGTAGCAGAATTACTTAAAATGAAAGGTGAAAAGCCCTTAGTAAGGTTGACCGATTATGTAGAAAATGCAACTATTAAGGAGCTGGACAAGGATCAGTTTACCATTAGAGAGTCACTTGAAATTATACTAGATTATCTAAATGAAATGAAAAGATTAGCAACTGAAATAAGAAATGAAGCAGATGAAGATGGGGATTTCGAGGTAGTAATGGAGTTTGAAGAACACGTAGCAGGCTATAGCAAGAACATATGGTTTGTAAAATCTATGCTTGCATAATTGTAATAAAAAAGTGAGCAGGAGGAGTCACTGAAGAGAGTGACTCCTTTTTTGTATTAGAGCTATATTGCTCTAATTATAAAAACGTTGCTTCATTGTAAAAATAAATGCAAGAGGATTTAGCAGGAGGAATTTGATTATGAAATCTCTAATTATATATTATTCCGACTATAAGCAAAACACTGAAAAAATAGCTAGAATATTCGCCGATAAACTAAATGCGGAGCTGATAAACATAAGTGATATTAGTGATATTGATGTAGAAAATTACGATCTAATTGGGTTTGGCTCCGGAGTATACAGGGAGAGCCTGTCTCTGAAGTTGTTTAGGGTAGTTGACAAATTAGATTTAAAGGGTAAAAATGTTTTTGTATTTTCAACCAGTGGGATTGGGATGAAGTTTTATAATAATAAGTTAATTAGACATCTAGAATCAAAGGGCGCGATAAACATAGGAAGCTTTGCATGCAAGGGGGGCTTTATAGCGAAGGAATTTACTGATAAAAAGATTTTCGATATTATAGGCAGATTGTCCCAGGGCCATCACAATGATAAGGATTTTAAAAGAGCGGAAAAGTTTATAGAAAGAATAGCAGCCCAAATTTTATTCAGCTAAATCTATAGAACTAGAGCTGGCTCTTCTATACTGATTTATATAAACAATAAAATTGCTTCTTTATATGGTAAAAACAATACGAGTATACTTATTATAGGTTATAGGAGCGGGAAAGTCATTATGAAGATTGCTGGCTTTAATATTAGTGATAGATTGAATATAGATAGCAAAGTCCTGAAAGAGGGTATGACTATAAAAGCAAGGGTAGTAGAGGTTAGTGGAAGCAACGTAACTATTTTGCTTGAAAATGGGAAGCTGATAGACGCAAAAACATTGATAAATATGGAGGGGCTAAAGGGGCAGCTGGCAAGTTTTTTTGTAAAAAGTATAGAAGATGGGAAGCTAGTTTTATCTCCTGTTAATAGAGAGGATTTCAATTCAACAGTAAATAGAGATATAGATTCTGATAAGGCTGTGGAAGCCTTTATAAGTAAAGTGCTTGCTGTAAATAATCTTGAAAACAATGAAGAAAACACTCTTTTAATAAAGGCTGCTGTAAATAACAAATTGCCCCTGACGAAGGAAGATATAGAAACATTAGTCAAAACTTTAGACAAGCTGGAAGGCTTGATACACATAGAAAAAGGGGAAAGGATATTTGCCGTCAAAGCTGATAAATCACCTACAGCTGAGAGCATTATGAAACTTCTAAAAGTAAAGCCTGGTATAAAGCCGGATATTATCGAGCATGGAAGATTAGAAACAAGCAATCAAGTGGGCAATACGAGTGAAGCACAGGAAACTTCTAGTGTAGGGATAGACAATGCACATCTACAGGAAGATATGGAATTGGTCGACGTAACCGAAGCTGTATATTCAAAGTTAAAAGCCATTTTCCCTAGGGATGTATCTAAGCAGAGCTTAATAAATAGGATTGTTATATTGACCCGATTGGGCATGGAGGTGTCATTGGACAATATCGAAAAGATTAGCAACTTAATTAATAAAGGCGAAGGAATAGCTAAACCCTTGCTTAACCTGCTTGAGTTTATAAAGGAGAATAAACGGGGGATAGCGAGCCCTTTGCAGGATTTTGAGCTGATAAGGCTGGATGGAGAAAATCAAATTAGCAAGGAAGCTATAGAAGAGTTTTTTCGGCAGCTTAGGGATGCGTTAGAGCAGCTCCCATCTTATATAAAATCCAGTAAAGATTTGTCTAGGGAGTTGGATATAAGGTTAAATAAATTTTTAGATAGTCTAGATTTATACAGCAGGATGAACACTTACTATACGTTTATACATATACCATTGAAATTCAATGAAGAAAAAGAAAATAGCAGTTTGATTATTGTAAAAAAGAAAAACAGACAACATAAAAATAGCTATAGTGCATATATTTCCTTAAACACTAAAAATTTAAAGCAAGTAGATGTATATTGCAGCATCAGTGATAGGGAATTTAAGGCCGATTTTATTGTAGATAGGGAATTTAAAGATTATTTGAGAAAACGATTTTATATACTTAAGAAAAGATTAAATAGCCTAGGTTTAAACAATGTTATAATTAACATAAAAGAAGACGAGAAACCTGATGTATTAAATTTATTCATGGAAAACGACCTGCCTAGCAGCTATAATCTGAATATCAGGGTGTGATTGTTTTGGAGAAAAAGAAGGAAAGAAAAATAGCTGTAGGGCTAAAATATAACCCGGATATTAAAGGGGCCCCCTTTGTAGTGGCCAAGGGTATGGGGGTAGTTGCAGGGAAAATTATTGAAAAGGCCAGTCAAGAAGGGATTAAGATAGTCGAGGATGGAGATTTAGCAAGCAGCTTAATAAGTTTGGAAATGGCA
>CALGOY010000031.1 GCA_937960725.1 uncultured Bacillota bacterium | reverse complement strand
CAAAACCTACAATCTGAGCTCCCAATATCCTGCCCGTATCTTTTTCAAATATAGATTTTATAGACATATTTCTAGCTCCGGGATAATATGTGGCGTGGGAGGGAGAATAGGTATATACCTTGTCGTAGTTAAGCCCTAAGGCCTCAGCCGTCCGTTCGTTCATCCCCGTCATAGCAACCGTCATATCGAATATCTTCAATATAGAGCTTCCTTGGGAGCCTTTAAACTTGCTCTTTATACCGCTAATATTATCTGCTGCAATTCTGCCTTGCTTGTTGGCGGGTCCGGCAAGGGGTATAAATGCCTTTCGGCCTGTTACAAAATGCCTAACCTCTACAGCATCCCCCACGGCATAGATGTCTTTTTCAGATGTTTCCATGTGCTCGTTTACTATAATTGAACCCTTAGCATTGACCTCTACTCCGGCAGCCTTCGCAAGGTCGGTCTCTGGCCGAACCCCTACCGCCATAATTATCATGTCAGCTTCTACTTGTCCATCCTTTAATTTTGCAATCAGCTTATCTCCAGCCTCTTGTATTTCCTTCACCCCGTTAGATAAAATAAGCTTTATTCCTTTGTCCCTTATATATCTATGAACATCTGCTGCCATTTCAACATCTAAGGGGGAAATTAAGTGATCTGAAAGCTCTACAATAGTTACATCTAGCCCTGCCAGCTTCAGATTTTCTGCCATCTCAATCCCTATATATCCACCACCGACAACAACAGCGCTTTCCGGAAACTCTTCATCTATATAATCCCTTACTCGCACGGTATCGGGAACATTTCTGATAGTAAATACCCTGCTATTATCAATGCCTTTTATATCTGGTTTAGCCGGCTCTGCTCCCATGGCAAGTATTAGCTTGTCATAGCTCTCTGTATATTGCTCTCCGGTTTTTAAATTTTTAGCAGTAACGGTTTTTTCATCTTTATTAATCGATATAACCTCTGTAAAATTTCTGACATCTACATTAAACCTAGCTCGAAATTGCCCCGGTGTTTGCAGGATTAGGTCTGATTTTTTGCTGATTTCGCCTCCTATATAATAAGGAAGACCGCAATTGGCAAAGGATATAAATTCTCCTCTCTCAAACATGATAATCTCTGCTTTTTCATCCAACCTACGAAGCCTTGCGGCAGCAGACGCTCCCCCTGCGACACCTCCTACAATCAATACTTTCATATATGCACTCCTCCTATTAAACAGAATATATGCAACTTATAGTTTATATAAGATGCTCTATATTTATTTAAACACTAAACGCTATAAATGTAAAATTATAATATTTAATAAATATCATAATTAAAAAGCTATAACAGAAGAAATATACAATATTAATCGCTCACTAATTTCACCAATGCCGGCTCATCCTCTTCTATTTCAGTGAATCTTTTTATATCGGGATTATCGAAGAAATTATCATTCTCATCATCATTGGCCGTAGAAACCTCCCCAACGATAGCGTACTCCGATTCTGCCCAAAAAGCATGCTTAACTCCCCTTTCAAGGGTAATGCGTTCGCCAGAAGACAATATAAACGGCTTATCAGTAGGTATATCCGTTTCTTCTCCGTTTACCTGTAAACGGATGATATCCTCATCGCCTTCCAGCTTAATAGCAAGTTTTCCCCATCGGCAGATAATATCTTCTTTCTTAGAAGCGTGATAATGAGTAGGTACAATCTGCTTTTTGTTCAGAAACATGATCTTTTCACAATATTCAGGCTGTTCTGTGAGATTTATACATATTAAACCATATTTCTCAAAATCCCCCAAACCAAAGTCTGTCACATCCCATTTAGGATTTGGCGGCAGGATCCAACCATGCTTTTCAAAAGCTTCAGAAGCTCTCTTCACCGCACGATTAATCTCTGAGCGCTTCATTAAGACTTGACCTCCCCTGTAATATTAAATTTTATTTCTGGCCCAGCTAATAGGTGGGAATTTATGCGAATAGCATAGTTAAACTGTATTGATTGAATTGAAGATAGATTTGCTATATTAAAGCTGCAGTACATGGAACTGATAATGCCTTTACCAAAACAGATAATATAGAAATTTCCAGTATTTACACTTATATAATACTTCTCTTTAAGATACATGTCAAACATTTGTTAAGATAAAAAAAGCCCAATTTCGCCTCAGCTATTCAGCTCGATGCGAATTAGGCTTGAGAAAGAAGTCTATTTCTACAATGCGCTTTTAAGGCCTTTACTGAAGTTTTTATAATTATTC
>CALGOY010000030.1 GCA_937960725.1 uncultured Bacillota bacterium | reverse complement strand
GGTTAAAGTGCGCCCTTCGTTATTAACAAGGGTGAGCAAAAGCCGATATTCCAGTGCGGTCAAATGCACGTCTTTGCCATTTTTCAAAACTTTGCCCTTAGTTATATTAATTGCTACATTTCCATAGTGCACGATAGCATCGGTATCCTCTTTAGTACTCCTTCGAGCCCTTCTAAGAACGCTGCGGATCCTCGATTGAAGTTCCCTTATTCTAAAGGGTTTTGTAATATAGTCATCCGCCCCAATATCCAGCCCCATAACCACGCTACCTTCATCATCCCTGGCAGTTATAAATATAACGGGCGTATCCGCTTTTTCTTTAAGCTTTCTACAGATGTCAAATCCGCTTCCGTCAGGTAGTGCAATATCTAATAGCACGATATCAAAATCCTTAGTTGATATTGCCTCCATGGCAGATGAGGCGTCTTCACATATTGTCACATCAAACCCTTCTTGAGAAAGAGAATATTCAAGGCCAACGGCTATATCTCTATCATCCTCCACCAATAACAGATGCATTTTTTAACATTCCCTTCATTTCTTTTCATAAGCTTTATTTATAGCTAATCCCCAAATGTAGCTACTAGCTCATCGCCATCCCTATCCCGACTAGCCCTTTCATTATGCTCTCTTACATCAGGTTTTTGTTAATTTTATTATAACACAGTATCGCTATATAATCATTGTACATATCCATCAAAAAATAATTCTTACTAAAGCTGTAGCAAAAGCCATATCAATCGCATAATATACATTATATACAAAACTATATAATAGAAAGGATAGAGAGCCGATGCGATATTATATTAATCAACAATGCCCTGATAACCACTACCCTTATGTAGTCCAGCCTGGAGATACTTTATACAGAATCGCACAGAGGCTTGAAGTAAGCCTGCAGAGAATAATTGAAGCAAACCCTGGAATAGATCCAAATAATCTTAGAGTTGGTCAGGTAATATGCATTCCCGCCTGTCCTCCAAATCATACCCCATATATTATTCGCCCAGGGGATACTCTCTATAGAATTGCGCAAATGTATAATGTAACGGTAGAAGATATTCTAGATGCAAATCCGGGTGTTGATCCACGTTATTTAAGAGTCGGTCAAAGGATATGTATACCAATACCTCCCTTTGCTTGTCCACCAAATCATGTTGAGTATACAATTAGAGCCGGAGACACCTTATATAGACTTGCCCAAACCTACAATACAACAGTTGAGGCCATTCTAAGGGCAAACCCTGGTATCGATCCACGCTATTTAAGAATTGGTCAGATAATATGTATACCATTACCGCCCTCCGCTTGCCCACCAAATCATGTTCAATATACAATTAGGGCGGGAGACACCTTATATCGAATTGCCCAAATCTATAATACAACCGTAGAAGCCATTCTAAGAGCAAACCCGGGAATTAATCCCAACTTTCTTAGAATCGGCCAGCAAATATGCATACCCAGAACATCTACCCTTAGATACTAAAGCCCATACTCATTCTTCATCGGTCCCCCGCTGGACCACTTTTTTTACCCTTTTTTCAAAGGTTTCCCTATCCAGCATAACAATCCTGCCGCACTCAAGGCATTTCATCTTCATATCTGCACCTACCCGAATAACTTCCCATTGATCGTTTCCACAGGGATGCTGTTTTCGGGTCTGGACAATATCCCCTACTGAAAACTGCCTTGCCATTTTCATCCTCCTTGTATTATATATTATAACAAGCTACTCCGCCTCTTTTTCTTTGTTCTGTATAATGAACCTTCGCGGATATGGAATTTTAATTTTATTATCATCAAAAGCTTCTTTGATTCTTTTTCTCAATTCCCTCTCTACTGCCCACTTCTGCATATTAGCAGTCTTTGCAATAAGGCGAATAGTAATGCCGTAATCCCCCAAATCTATGACTCCCAGTACTTGAGGCTCTTCTACTATATTTTCATTTTCAGCTGCATATTTCCTGGCCACATCCCCCATAATCCTCATAGCATCGTTAATATCCTCTTCATAAGCACTATTTACACCTAATATAGCCAAAATATTGTCACAGCTAC
>CALGOY010000029.1 GCA_937960725.1 uncultured Bacillota bacterium | reverse complement strand
CGTAAGGCCCCGCCACGCGGCATTCGCAGGATCCGGCTGTCTGCTGGGATACAACTTAATCGCTGATGAAATGAAAGATCCTCTCTTGAGAAAGTTTGTAGAGACTATCGGATATGAAGAAGGATTAAAAGTAGTAGTAGATCCTGGAATTATAGATCCTAAAGAATTTTTAGATGAGGTTATAAACGTCCGTTTCTCCAATCCTTACATTCCCGACACTCCTCAAAGGATTGCTACGGATACATCCCAGAAAGTAGGCATCCGCTTTGGTCAAACTATTAAAGCCTATGCAGAGAGGGAAGACTTAAATCCGGCAGATTTGGTAGCAATACCTCTTGCCATAGCTACATGGTGCCGTTATCTTATAGGCATAGATGATAATGGGGAAAAATTCACCATAAGCCCTGATCCTCTATTAGATACGCTGCAGGAAATCCTAGAGGGAGTATCCTTGGGGGATACAACTTCTAATGTACGAGAAATCCTCTCCAACGAAACTATATTTGGAGTGAATCTTTATGAAGTGGGCTTGGGTGAAAAGATCGAAACCATGTTCTATGAGATGCTAGAAGGCAAAGGGGCCGTTAGGCGCACTTTAGAAAAATATCTTGCATAGTAAAAAAGGAGTTCCCAATTATTAGATTGGGAACTCCTTTTTGATTGTGATCTAAAAATTAATATGTCAATTAGAAGAATTTGAACTTTTCCTTTTTCACTCCGCAGACGGGGCAGGTATCTGGTTCTTCGCCAGTTCCAGTGTATCCGCAAACAGGACATATGTAAAGTTTGTCTAATTCCATATCCTTACCTTCTCTAGCGCAGTCTTGAGCTTGTTTAAAAAGCTCTGCATGGATTTTTTCAGCCTCTAGGGCGTAATGGAATGATCTTTCTGCATCTTTTTCATTTTGGAATCGAGCTGCTTCAAGGTATACTGGATACATCTGCTCTACTTCGTGCAGCTCTCCATCAATAGCGCCCTGCAGATTGTCAACAGTTTTGCCAACGCCAAATACACCGCCTGCTGCAACTGTATAGCTGCCTTCCTGTTCACCTAACACGCGGAAATGGTTATCGGCATGGGCCCATTCTGCGTAGGCAATACCTCTAAAAAGCCTAGCAATGTTTGGAAATCCTTCTTTTTCTGCAACGTCTGCCCAGATTAAGTATCTCATATGGGCCATGCTTTCTCCACCGTAAGCCTGACGTAGAAAATCGGCAGTCATGTCATTTTTAACCTTCATTTGACCAACTCCTTTGCTAATTTTTTGAACCTATATTATTTCTAATTTTATTTCTAATACTTATATATAAACATTTATTTTCCAATTGAAACAGATCAAAGACTCAAACAATTATCTATTTGCTCGATGCTTTTGTTTTACATATTCAGATGGGGACATAGAAGTTAATTTTTTAAATACCTTGCTGAAATAATTAGGATCATTAAATCCCACCATCATAGCAATATCCGTAATAGAATTTTCGTTTTTTTCTAAATATAATTTGGCCATATCAATTCTTTTTTTATTTATATAATTTATTATAGTCATTTTTACTTCCTTTTTAAATTGCCTTGAAAGATGAGAGGGGTTAACGTGTATACTTTCGGCGATTTTGCTCAGGGTTAAATGGCTATCGAGGTTAAGGTGGATATAATCGATAGCTTTTTTAACTATTGGGCTGTAGTGGTTATTGGATAAAGTTCTAACCGCTTCGCAATAATCCTCTAGCATTATTCTTTCTAAAGCTTTCAATTGAGCCAGTGTTGTGCATTTTTCGATGGAGATGGCAAATCGCTCTGATATAGCGTGTAAGTATACAGGGTGGAGTCCGCCTCTTTCAGCGGCTATTCTTAAGAGTGTATTTAATACAAAAGTTATATTTTTAGCAGAACGAATAGGGCTTTCGGGAATTCGATCTATAAAATCTAAAATTCCTTTGAATTCTTTGTTTTCTTTTATCAAATTAAATAACTTTTCTTTATCCCCTTTTGATACGGCATCCATCAGCTTTTTTTCCATTTTATATCGAGATTCAATTGTATGTTTAGATTCATAAATATATTTGTTTAACTGCTTTCTATCGAAAAAGGGTTGAATACTTTGTAGGTTATTATCTGCTATAGATTTTGAGTCAATAAGAGGTTGCCTGCATAAGTTAATGAGCAACGTGCCTAAATAGTTATGGAAATGGTGGCTCACAATGGATAGAGATTGATAAAAATTATACAGCCGCCTATGTTCATTTACGGGGAGTTTATTTTTCATAATCACCTTTTGTATAAACTGCTCATTAGGCACTGTAGATAAAAAAGGTCCCACTAAGAGCATGCCAGAGAACAGTTCGTCTTCCCATATACCGGCAGCGATATATTCAAGGCGATAGGGGGTGATATAGTGATAATAGTAATTAGGCGGATTCTCTTCTAATATATGCAGAACTTGAGCATAATCTTCTTTTATAGAGCAGAATATAGAGGGTAGTGGATGATGAGCGAGTTCATACACGGAATTGCAATGTTTATCGATTACCATAGTGTCTAATTTAATAAGTTCGTATATTATATTACATGTCTTAATTATATTATCGTATATTGATGAATATTTATCCGGCATAATATCCATCCTTCTATATTGATAAAAAGCATGTTTTGTTTACTATAATTATATCCATTATAGAGCCAACATGCAATAAATTTACTTATAAAGTCAAAATATTATTAGACAAAACTGATTATTAACAATTATACTAAAATTAACTACAGTTGCATCTGGTGGCGATACTTATATTTTCATTTAAACTACAAAATAATTACATAAATTATTCTTGAATGGATACTAAATAAGACTGAGGTGGTGCTATGGAAAATATAAAAATCGGTGTGCAGATGATGATGCTGAAGGATAAGGTGGCAGAGCTGGGGATATATGAGGTTATGCGAAAAGTTAGTGAGCTGGGCTATCATTGTGTTGAGGTTTCCCAGATTCCAATGACTGAAGAAAATGTAGGTTATCTAGCCAAGGCATCTAAGGATTTTGGCGTAGATGTTGCCGCTTGCAGCGCCTCTCTAGAGCCGATGATGCCTGGAGCTCAGGGTGAAACATTAAAAACCCACTTTGATAAGATTGTACAGGATTGTAAAAAGCTAAACTGTAGCTATCTCCGGGTTGGCATGATCCCTCTAAATCTAATAGGTTCAAAAGAAAGCTATATTAATTTTGCTAAGAAAATGGATGATATGGCGGCTAGATTAAGCGAACATGGAATACAGCTATATTACCATAATCACCATGTAGAATTTCAGAAGTTCGATGGGGAATACGCTCTGGATATAATGAAAAATAACAGCAAAAATTTTGGCTTTGAATTGGATGTACACTGGATCCATCGAGGCGGATTAAATCCAGTGGAGGTTATAAAAAACTATAAGGGAAGAGTAGATATCATTCATCTGAAGGATTATCGCATAGGGGCTATGGATCTTTCATTTCTTGAAAAAGGAGATATGTCAAAATTCTTCGAGGCTTTTAACAATGTAGTAGAATTTGCTGAATTAGGGGAAGGAAGCTTAGATTTCAAATCTATAATTGAGGCCGGAATTGAAGCAGGGGTTAGATATTTCTTTATTGAGCAGGACAACACTTATGGAAGGGATCCCTTTGAGTCCCTGAGAATATCAAGGGATCATTTGATTGAATTAGGCTACGGAAAGTATTTATAGAATATTATAGAAAGGGATGAAAGTAGAATGACTAATTCTTTCTTATATCCGGTAGAGACTCGGACTAGGCGGGTAGTAGATATTTCTGGTATATGGAAATTCAAGATTGATAAAAACAATGAGGGCCGGAAAAATGGTTGGAAGGATGGATTGAGCGATGCGACTTTGATGGCCGTACCTGCCAGTTACAACGATATTTTTACGGATAAAGATATCCGTGAACATGTGGGAGACGTCTGGTATGAGTATGATTTCTACATCCCAGCGGAGTGGAAAGATTTTAATGTGGATATCCGTTTTGGCAGCGCAACCCATAGGGCAATTGTCTGGGTAAATGGTCAAGAAGTGGCCAGGCACGAAGGAGGCTTTATGCCCTTTAGTGGAAGACTCAATGATGTGGCTAAGTTTGGTGAAAAAAATAAAGTGGTAGTAGTAGTTAACAATGAGCTGGACTATACAACTATTCCCTGTGGAACTGTTAAAACCCAGCCTGATGGAAAGAAGCTCTTATTCCCGTTTTTTGACTTTTTCAACTATGCCGGACTGCATAGGCCAGTTAAGCTAGTCGCTACGCCAAAGGAAAGCGTGTATGATATCACTATAAATACCGATATCGAAGGAACAAAGGGGATAGTAGATTATCAGGTTATCACCACAGGAGATAGTCCGGTTATAATTGAGCTGCTGGATGAAGAGGATAAAGTAGTTGCTACAGGAGAAGGCAAAGAGGGTAGAATTATAATTGATAATGTAAGGCTGTGGGAACCTGGAAACGCCTATCTATATACATTTAATGTGAAGATAGTAGATGGAGATAAATTAATCGATGAATATCCCCTTCCCATTGGGGTAAGGACAGTGGAGGTTAAGGGGAACCGCATACTTATCAATGGCAAAGCTTTCTATTTCAAAGGTTTTGGGAAGCATGAAGATTTTGATATACATGGCAGGGGCTACAATCCAGTGGTAAATCTTAGGGATTTTGAACTATTAAAATGGATTGGCGCTAACTCTATCCGTACCTCCCATTATCCCTATTCAGAAGAATTTATGCGGATGGCTGACCGGATGGGATTGGTGGTTATAGACGAAGCTCCTGCAGTAGGATTGTTTGATAGCCTTATGAACTTTTTAGAAGCGGGGATAGGTAGTAAGGAGAAAAAAGTTAACTTCTTCGAACGGGAAGAAGTAAAGACTAAGACTTTGGAAAACCATAAAGACGCTATCCGCGAAATGATCCTGAGGGATAAAAACCATCCCTGTGTAGTGATGTGGTCCTTAGCCAATGAGCCCGATACAACTCACGAAGCATCTGCAGCTTATTTCAAAGAAATTTTTGAGTATGCCCGCAGCTTGGATGCTCAGAAGCGACCTATGGCTTTTGTCAATATAATGATGGCGCCTTTTGGTAAATGCAAGGTTCACCAGTATTCAGATGTGATTCTGCTCAATCGCTACTACGGCTGGTATGTTATGGGTGGGCCTCAGCTGCCTTATGCAATCGAAGCATTTAAGCAGGAATTAAAAGGCTGGGAGACTACTGGCAAGCCGATAATCATTACGGAATATGGAGCGGATACAATGGCGGGGGTCCATAAGCTTCCCAGCACAATGTGGTCTGAGGAATATCAAGTAGAATACTTCAAAGCTCAGCACGAAGTTTTCGATAGCTGCGATAGCGTTGTGGGAGAACAAATGTGGAATTTTGCTGATTTTCAAACTACAGAAGGAATTATGCGGGTAGATGGAAATAAAAAAGGAGCCTTCACCAGAAATAGGCAGCCTAAGGCGGTCGCCCATCTATTGAAAGAGAGATGGAGTAAAATTCCCGACTTCTATTAAGTACGTCAGCCCCATCCAGGCTGAAAAGCTTGGATGGGGTTTTTATAAATAAAATTCTATGCTTTTTTGTTTAGCATGGTTGATATAAGTATTTACAAAGGTATATAATTAAACAAAATACAATAGTAAGTGTGTTTTTGAAAGGAAGGCTGGGTAGTATGATTGAGATAGTTGAAGTCAAGGATATTGATGGAATCAATGCAGTTGAAGAATTAGCCAATAGGATATGGAATGAATACTATACGCCTATTATTGGAAAAGAGCAGGTGGATTATATGCTCTCTAAGTTTCAAGGCAGGGCGGCTACGCAGAAGCAAATTGAAGAGGAGGGATACCGCTATTTTTTATCTCTATATGAGGGAAAAG
>CALGOY010000028.1 GCA_937960725.1 uncultured Bacillota bacterium | reverse complement strand
GTTGCTAAGCAGTTGCTTATATGCCCTCATCCCGTGTTCATAGTACATTGAAAATATAGGATGGACAAAATATATAATATTATCTTTTTTTACAATCGCTGGGTATCCGCTATCCTTCTCTACAGGTGTATATATTCATTAACCTTGCTAAGAAGCTTAGAATCGAAAGTGATTATATCGGGAAGGATTAAAACTTCATATTTAGAAAAGTCCATTTCTTCATCGACTATATCGAATTGATAATGGCTTTCAACCAGCATTTTGTATGCCCCTTGAATAGATGGATATAAACGAACTCCGTCATCCCTTATGGCCTCGGGCGTAAATACTGCAATTTCGCTAACTGCTTCTACATCATCGCACCAAGCTTCTTTTTCTTTGACCTGATTATATACACTGCCTATCAATTCATAGGTTGCTTTATTGATGGCCCCTGAAGGATGGAGCTGATCTCCAATAGAGCATTTAGCTCCATGGGCGAGGGACATAAAGCACTCATACTCCAGCGCAGGCTGGTTCTTAAACCCTCCAAAATCAGCCCAGGATTTGTGGAATTTTCCTGTCATACCTAGATAGCCTTTCCGTTCTCCCTCGTTATGGGAAATTGTAAGGAAAATACTTTTTCCTTACAATTTCCCATAAGTTAATTACGCAAAATCATTTAATTGCAAAAACTATGGGGCTTTCACGATAGTCGCATTCAGCTATATTGATCAACAATCCTTCTTCAGTCCAATTCCACTGTATTTTTCCATTGTCACCCAGCAATTTTATAGAATTTACCCTTTCAGGTGAATATTCTGATCCCTTGCCCAGCGATTTTATATTTACAATTCTATTTTCAGGGAATTTTAGTACAATCGCATACAATATTCCGTTCTTAGTAGTAAATCGGATATCTTCACTGGTAAATGAATCACGCTTCGTATCTGTGAAAGCACCTTCTGATACTTCAGTTGGGCCTTCGCCAAAAATTTTCCACGGTCTAGTTCCGTAAATAGCTTCTCCGTTTACTTCCAACCATTTTCCTATTTCAAGAAGGATTTCCTGCTCCTTTTCCGGGATAGTGCCATCAGCTTTTGGACCAATATTCAAAAGAAGAACCCCGTTCTTGCTAACTATATCAATAAGATCACAGATTATGTCATTGGCCTCTTTGTAATCATGATCTTTTATGTATCCCCATGAATTTTTAGAAACAGAAGTATCAGTTTGCCAAAGCATAGGGCGGATTCCTGATAGCTGCCCTCGTTCAATATCTAATACCGCCGTTCCAACAGGAAATGCATCAAATTTATAGTTAATAGCAACACCTTTACCCCATTCAGCAGCTTTATTGTAATAATAGGCGGCAAGCTTTTTCAAATATGGTTTAAAAGCTAAATTCATAATCCACCAATCAAACCAAAGAATTTGAGGCTGATATTTATCAATAAGCTCGCAAGTGCGTGCCAACCAATCTTCTAAAAACTCCTGATCAGGAGTGTTGTCCATGTAATTGTCTCTTGGACGTGGATTTACCGCTGGCCCATAGAAATCAGCATACTTTGGATCACGTACATCCGAATCGAAATTCATTCCTTCTCCCATAAACCACCAATGCTCTGCCCGATGGCTAGAAACTCCAAATACCATACCCTGCTGGCGTAC
This sequence comes from uncultured Bacillota bacterium, assembly GCA_937960725.1. Taxonomy (GTDB): domain Bacteria; phylum Bacillota; class Clostridia; order Caldicoprobacterales; family UBA3941; genus CALGOY01. Next base: position 4,283 of record CALGOY010000028.1, on the reverse strand, counting down.
AGCATCCGCCAGTTCTCCTATAATATCTCTTTTGGGCCCCATTTGCGCAGCATTCCATCTAGATAAAGAACTATCATACATTTGAAACCCATCGTGATGTTCTGCAACCGGCACAACATAACGGGCACCAGATTTTTTAAAAAGTTCTGCCCATTCTTCCGGATTAAACTTCTCTGCTTTAAACATGGGAATAAAATCTTTATAGCCGAATTCATTATGTGGCCCGTAGTTTGCAATGTGATACTCGTATTCTTTACTTCCCTTTATATACATATTTCTCGGATACCATTCATTTCCAAAAGCCGGCACAGAATATACTCCCCAATGAATAAATATTCCAAATTTTGCGTCTTCATACCATTTGGGAATCTGGTAATTTTCCAATGAATCCCATGATGCTGAAAATGGACCGCACCTAATCTGCTCCTCTACTTTTTGAAGAATTTTTTTCTTCATTTGGAAACACCCCTTTATATTACATGAAATTAAATGTACTTCTTGCGTGTAGATTATAAAAATAATTAGCAATATCCGGCTATCTTTCCATCCATATCCCACAGATCTTCCCAGCCCTTGGCTCCTTCCCATAGAAATACCTGACCCTTGATAAGACGACAATTCTTATCAATACTTTCTATCTCTTTCATCTCTTCCTCTGTCAAAGGTTCACCTACTACCGCTTTTATATTTGCTAAATATTGATGGCGTTTAACTGAAAACGGAATAGGTATTTGTCCTCTCTGTACCGCCCATTTAATACATACCTCTGCTGGATGAATATTTAATCTATTTGAAATTTTTACAATAACCGGGTCTTCCATAACCACCGTATCTGTAGGAGTTCTATCTCGTTCGGGACGACTAGGAGAGCCAAGAGGGCAAAAACCTATAGGCACAATATCCCTCTCCACCAGATATTTAAAAAATTCTGGTTGTTGGAAATGGGGATGGAGTTCCATCTGATTACAAGCTGGCTTTATCCTTGCATCCCTAAGCAATAGTTCCATTTTAGGGATAGTCATATTAGAAGTACCTATATGTCTAACCAAACCCGCTTCTACAAGTCTTTCCATCTGATACCAGGTTTCCATAAATTCTTCATGATTATAAGGCCTAGCATTGGGATCGCGAGAATCAGGGTTAGCACCTGGAGGATGAGTATTACGGAAAGGCCAGTGAACCAAATAGAGATCGAGGTAATCAAGCTTCAAATCCTTGAGAGTTTTGGCACAAGCAATTAAAACATCACCCTGTCCATGCATATCATTCCATAATTTAGAGGTAATCCACAATTCTTCACGCTTGATGCCCGCATCCATTACCTCCTTAAGAACTTCTCCAATAAGATGCTCATTACCATAAACCGAAGCGCAATCAATATGTCTATACCCTACAGAAATTGCACCTCTAACAGCTTCTGCAATTTCTTCTCCCGAATACCGATCTGAACCAAAGGTTCCCAAACCTATAGCTGGAATTTGTGCTCCTGTATATAACGTCTTCTTTGGCACCTCGTTAGGATCCACACCATCTGGTGAAATCATGAATTTATCCTTTTCCATAATTTCTCCTCTCCCTTTCTTTTTTATATATTTGCTAGAATATTATTCATTATTTGTGACTACGCCTTTTTTCAAAATAATATTTGCATAAAGAGCCTGCTCTTTTTCTAATAATAGCCTTATACTCATCCCAGATAATAGGCTTAACTGGATCTCCAGGAACAACCTCCATTAAAATGACAGGATGATCTACTTATAATTTTTCAATTTCTATCATATTAAAAAATTTATCCACCAATTCAATAGACACCATTCCAGTTTCAAAAAACTGTGTATTTGCAATTCCACAGGCCATTCCCATTTTTATAGCCTCAAATGACTCTTTTCCTCTACACAATGAAACAGCACAGCCAGCCACAAATGAATCACCAGAACCTACAGTATTTAATACCTTAACTGATGGAGCAAAAAACCGGTATATTCCATCTTCTAACGCAGCTATACAACCATCCTTTCCAAGCGTTACAACTGGTAACTGTATTCCCTGCTCCTTTAATTTCATCAAAACTGATTCATAATCATGGAAAGTGTCAAAATGACTACCCACTGCATTTTCTAATTCTTCCTTATTAGGTTTTACCATATATGGCTTAGCCTGAATCCCTTGTTTAAAGTAATCGCCACTGGTATCTAAAATAAACTTTTTCCCCTTCGTATTTGCAATCTCAATAAGCATATTATAAAAATCAGCAGGCACACCCTTGGGGAGGCTTCCGGAAGCAGTTACTATATCACAACTATCCAGCATTTTCTCATATTCCTCAAGAAATAAATTGCATTCTTCCCGCGACACAACCGGCCCTGGTTCTAATATTTCTGTAGATGTAGTATTTTTTTCATCCATAATATTGATACATATTCGAGTCTCTCCTTGAATGGGAATAAAACGGTTAATAACCCCCATTTTTTCAACCTGTTTGTGGATAAACTGTCCAGTACTTCCGCCTAGAAATCCAGTAGCCATAACAGCTTCTCCCAATATACGAGCTACTCTAGCCACATTCAAACCTTTCCCGCCAGCAGTTGCTGTCATAGCCTTTGGTCTGAATACCTGATTAACCTGAAAATCATCAATAGCATACACCTTATCAATAGCAGGGTTCATGGTTATAGTGAGGATCATCTCCATACCTCCAAATCGTCCGCCAATCCATCGCAGCCACATAGTCGAATTTTCTGCCTCACAACTTCTTTAACCGCTACCTTAGCAGCACCCATATACTTTCTAGGATCATTTTCTTTAGGGTTTCTCTGGAATATCTCCTGAATAGCATGGGCCATAGCAACCTTAAGCTCTGTTGCAATGTTGATCTTACAAATTCCATTGGCAATTGCCTTTCTAATACTCTCATCAGGAATTCCTGATGCTCCATGTAATACTAGAGGTACATCAACCAATTCTTTTATACTCATCAATCGCTTAAAATCCAGCTTGGGTTCACCTTTATACTCTCCATGAGCTGTACCAATAGCAACTGCCAAGATATCAACACCTGTAGCTTCTACAAAAGATAATGCTTCTTCCGGCACAGTAAGAGCAGCCTCCCGCTCATCTATAGTCATATCATCCTCTGTCCCGCCAATTCTACCCAACTCTCCTTCAACTGCTACTCCTGCATAGTGAGCCATTTCCACCACTTTACTCACAAGAGTAACGTTTTTCTCATAAGGTAGATGTGAACCATCAATCATAACGGATGTATAACCGCTCTGTATACATTTAACTATGGTACTATAGGAAGGGCAGTGATCCAGATGTAGAGCAATTGGAATATCATAAAGCTCTGAAGCTGCCTTTACACAAGCCGCGACATAAGAAATACCTGCATGTTTCAAAGTTCCGGGAGTAGTCTGAATAATTACTGGTGCTCTCTCCTCAGCAGCTGCTTCTACAACTGCTTGAATAGTTTCCAAATTATGTACATTAAAGGCCGCAATTGCCACTTTATTTTCTCTGGCTTTATTTATCATCTCCATCGGATTTACTAGTGCCATCTTTTCATACCTCCATAAGTATCTTGCCTTTAACCTTACCCGGCACTGTTAAATCTTCGAACGCCTTTCCGATTTCTTTCAAAGGAATGATGCGATCAATCAATTTTTCCGTGCAAATTAGTCCTTTTTCAAAATAGTATCCCGCCAGTTCCCATTCTCTCCCTGGAAATGGTGCAGAGTATGACATCCAAGATCCTCGAACTGTAAGTTCTTTTCGATTGATATGTTCGAATTCCCTTGGCTCGAGTGAAATCGGCTTAGAAGGAGTCCCAATAAACATCACATTACCCTTATTGGCTGCTATCTCAAGACAAAGCTTTTCCGTAAATTCCACCCCGGCTGCCTCAATTACCATTTCAAAACCTCTTCCATGGGTGACTTGATCGACTATTTCCATAAATTTCTCATCTTTGGTGTTCAAACAAATATCCGCGCCATATTCTTTTGCAACATTTAGCCTTTCATCATCGATATCAAAAACAACAATACGCTTTGCCCCCAATGCTCTTGCGCATTGTAGAGTTAGCAGACCTATAGTTCCCATCCCTGTAATGGCTACATCATATCCCCCTTGAAACCCCATAACAGCCAAGGCATGAAGTACTACCGTAGTAGGTTCAAAGAATGCACCTTGAATAAAATTTACATTTTCAGGTAGCTTAACTGCATTTATAGCCGGCATTTTTACATATTCTGCCCAAGCGCCAGAAGTGCGTGAACCAATAA
>CALGOY010000027.1 GCA_937960725.1 uncultured Bacillota bacterium | reverse complement strand
TTGTTTGGAGAAATTTTTTCAGAGGTCGTGTCACATATGTTTGATTTCTCTAGAAGGCTTATTTAATTAATGTGTAGTTCAGTATTGCACTTAAGCTGAAATTATGCTATAATCGTTGTTTGTAAACGTCCTTGCTCTGTGCTGGACACAGGGCCTAAGTCCAAAAGGAGGTGAACATGATGAGGAAATACGAATCACTTTACATCCTTCGTCCTGATCTTGATGAAGAAGCCACTAAGGCATTGGTAGAAAGATTTTCCAATGTTGTCACCGAGCAAGGTGGAGAAGTGACAAACCTGGACGAATGGGGAAAAAGAAAGCTTGCCTACCCGATTAAAAAACACCGGGAAGGATACTATGTGCTAATGAACTTCAATGCAGAAGCTGATGTTCCTAGAGAGTTGGAGCGAATTTTTAAGATTACTGATGGCGTATTGCGTTATATAGTAATCCGGGAAGATAAATAAGAAGGGCGGTGCCTATTATGTTAAACAAAGTAGTTTTGATCGGGCGTTTGACAAAGGACCCGGAGCTTCGTTATACTGCTAGCGGCATACCGGTTGCATCTTTCTTTATAGCAGTAAATAGAAATTTTACCAATAGTCAAGGAGAGCGAGAAGCAGACTTCATCCCTATCGTCGTGTGGAGAAATCAAGCAGAAAACTGTGCTAGATATCTGAACAAAGGTAGACTGGTAGCAGTTGCAGGGAGAATTCAAACTCGAAACTACGATACACCTGATGGACAGCGCCGTTATGTATGGGAAGTAGTAGCAGATGAAGTTCAGTTTCTTGACTGGGGAGATAATACGGGCAGAACGTCGGAGGCATCAGCTGAAGATAGTGCTATTTACGATGATATACCCGGTTTCGAAAGCATTGAAGGAGAAGATGATGAACTTCCATTTTAATTGTAAGGAGGTAGGAAAGCGTGGCTGAAACTGCGAAAAAGGCAAGAGGCAAAAAGGGCAAAAAAAGAATATGTAGCTTCTGCGTCGACAAGATTGCTCACGTAGACTATAAAGATGTTAACAGGCTTCGTAAGTTCATTACCGAACGTGGAAAAATCCTTCCCAGGAGGATTTCTGGAAATTGTGCGAAGCATCAGCGTCAATTGACCGTTGCTATAAAGCGTGCTAGAAACATGGCACTACTGCCCTTTACTACTGAATAAGAATAACGATCAAAAGCAGAAATCAGAAATTGGTTTCTGCTTTTTTTACTTATACCCTTATTTACTTGGGATTAGGTCGAGCATATCTTTCACATCTTCTACATTGATATAGCTATCGGGCACATCCCCCACGATGATTGTTTCAGAAACAGGGACTCTAGTTGCAATATCAATATCCGCTGTGTTAAAAGGAATGGCTATACGCACTTTTGCCCGCATCGTCATATAGATTTTATGGCGGGTTTGATTTATGCCAGAGTGTTCAAATTCCGAATCAAAATCTGTAGAAACGGAAGGAAATGAAATAACCTTAACTGGAATATTAGGTCCCCAACCAGCTAAAAGCTTACTGCCAAATATGGTGCCTAAGGGGATTTTTATGTTTTGATTTCCCATGGATATCACTTTTTCCTGAACCAATTGTGAGGTTTCGGAGGCCAATGAATTCATTTTTACAGTATTGGCCTGTATCATTGTTACATTTCCGTCTTTATCAGTAAGCACATTTATTAGATCGGTATATTTTATATTAGACCCTAATATATCTTTTACGGAGTCGTTCATAGCTGATTGGGCGATAGATTGGATACTGGCTTCTGAAAAAGTAATGATAGCGGGATTTATATTGTTTTCAATAAATAAAAAGATAAGTAAAGCAATAAGTAGAAGACCGGTCAATATTAGCAAAAATTTGACTTTTTTATTATTGCGAGAGCTGTTCCATATCCTCAAAGCGGTCACCTCTCTCCGACATTTCTCTTAGGGTCTCCATATATAGCTTATGTTGCATTGCAAAAAAATTGACATAAAATTTTAATAGGAATATTGAAACGAGCGATACGGGATGATATACTTATAAGGGTTTTCTATTTTATTAATTCATTAATCGAATTTATCAGGGGGTGGTAGAATGGATGCGGATTCTTATGGTTTATGTAAATTTACAATAGATGCGCTTATCAATGTAGGACTGCACAGATATTCTACCCTCTCTGTTTTTAGGATATAAAATTATCTCATCCTTTACATGATAGGATGGAATGTGCATATAAAATGTGCACGCATTGCCTAACTACCCCAATACAGAGATGGGTAGATAAG
>CALGOY010000026.1 GCA_937960725.1 uncultured Bacillota bacterium | reverse complement strand
TATCATGGATATTCCGCTTAAAAAGCTTAGGGACAGCATAGGATATGTACCTCAGGACAACTTTTTGTTTTCTAGCTCTATATACGATAATATTGCCTTCAATCCTTATAACACGAAGATGGAAGATGTTCGCAAAGCTGCTCAAATCAGCCAGATAGATGAAACGATTATGGAGATGGAGAAAAAATATAATACCATGCTGGGAGAGAGAGGGGTCAATCTATCTGGCGGACAGAAGCAAAGGGTGTCTATTGCAAGGGCTTTGGTCAAAAATCCTTCTATCCTTATTTTAGACGACTGCCTCTCTGCAGTAGATACTAATACTGAGAGGAAGATTTTGGAGAAGCTAAGACCTTTTATGGCCAGAAGGACCTGTATAATTATTGCCCATAGAATCTCTACGATACAACACGCCGATGAGATAATAGTATTGGATGAGGGTAGGATTATTGAGCGGGGGACTCATCAAGAGCTGTTAGAACTAAAAGGCTATTACTATGAATTGTATAATAGGCAGCTGCTGGAGGAAGCCATTGAGTCGGCGTAATGGGAATTTATAGGAGGGAGAATATAATGGCTGGTAGATTTAAAATAAGTTTCAAAAAGGCTAAAGAGAGCGGCGGGAGAGACAGCGGTGATGGTAAAACGCCAATAAAAAGCCAAGGTACAGGAATGTTAAAGCTACTTAGGGAATTTGCTATTCCCTATTGGTATCTATTTATTTTAGCGCTTATTATAATATTGATCAGCTCTGCTATATCTCTTGCCAGGCCCTATCTTATAAAGATTGGCATAGATGATTACATACAGCTGGGAGCTGCTGGAAAGATGCCCGTACAAGAAGCTAGAAAGGGATTATACTACCTAGGTATTTTATATTTAGCGATGGTTTTAGCGGAGTTTGTATTTGGCTATCTGCAGCACTATATTTTACAATATACGGGAATGAAAATTATCTATAATATAAGAAAAAGAGTATTTGATCATGTTCAGCATCTGCCCCTTTCTTATTTTGATACCCACGCTACAGGAAGAATTGTTACCAGGATAACTAACGACCCCGGCGCATTAAATGAAATGTTTTCCGGTGTTTTGATAGGCTTTTTAAAAAATATATTTGTGATGATAGGTATCGTAGTCGTTATGTTTAGGCTTAGCTTTGAACTGACTATTATTACATTTTTGGTATTGCCATTGATAGCGCTTGCATCGATTTTATTTAGAACCAAGGCCCGGAAAGTTTTTAGGGAAATGCGGGCGAAGTTATCAGCTATCAATGCTTTTATGTCAGAGCATATTATGGGAATGAAGATTATACAGGCTTTTAATATGCAGCAAAAGAAGTTTGAGGAGTTCGATAAGATCAATAAGGAGTATTACAATGCCAACATGCAGAGGGTAGTCGTATTCGGAATATTTAGACCCTTTATGGATGTAGTCCGTTCTTTAGCTGTAGCTATATTGCTGTGGTACGGTGGAAGAAATATATTGGCGGGAAGCTTGGAGTTTGGCACTTTATATGTCTTTATCGATTATATAGGTAGATTTTTTCAGCCTATTATGGAGCTGACTGTGGAGTTCAATACTTTACAGAGCTCGATGGTATCTGCAGAGAGAATACTTAATATTCTAGGGGAGGAGCCTGAGAAGGAGCCCGAGGGAGAGGGGGTTAAACGGGAGAGAATAAGGGGAGAGATTGAATTTAAAAACGTATGGTTTGCCTATCAGGGGGATAACTGGGTATTGAAGGACGTATCTTTTAAGGTAGAGCCAGGCCAGTCAGTCGCCTTTGTTGGAGCCACAGGGGCTGGAAAGACCAGTATAATAAATCTTTTGTGCGGATTTTACGAACATCAAAAGGGACAAATTTTAATAGATGGAATTGATATACGGGATATGAAAAAGTCAGAGCTTAGAAAACATATAGGATTAGTATTGCAGGATGTTAACCTATTTTATGGGGATATAGAAACTAACATTAAGCTGTTTAATGAAAATATATCTTCGGAGGAGGTAAAACAGGCTGCGAAATATGTAAACGCCGATGGCTTTATTAGAGCCTTACCTGGCGGGTATAAGCACGTGCTCAGCGAGGGAGGTACCACCCTATCCGCTGGTCAGCGGCAGCTTATCTCCTTTGCCAGAGCTTTAGTCAAAGATCCAGAGATTTTGATTATGGATGAGGCCACATCTAACATCGACACGGAAACGGAAGGTTTAATACAGGATGCTCTAGGGCGGCTTATGAAGGGAAGAACTACTATCGCCATTGCTCACCGCCTATCCACTATTCAAAAGGCAGATCAGATTATAGTAATCCATAGGGGAAGGATAAGAGAAAAAGGCAATCATCAGGAGCTGCTTAGGCAAAAAGGGCTATACTATAATCTGTATAAGCTGCAGTACGAGAATGGGCGGGAGGAGGTTACTGCATAGCCTTAAGCTAGTGGATGGAAGGCGTTGGAAAAGTAGATAAACAAGCTTAGAGACTGGATACTATTGAAAGACTTACCCAGCGATGATAAAATGTCATGTGTAAATAAAGGGGGATTATAATAAGTAAAGGGGGATTAATTATCATGGCTGAAATAGAGCTAGCTAAACCAACCAAGGCGCAGATGAGATGGCAGGATTTAGAGCTGGGGATGTTCTGTCATTTTGGCATAAATACTTTTTGTGATCAAGAGTGGGGAGATGGAACTGACTCTCCGGAAAAGTTTAATCCCACTTCTTTAGATGCCCGCCAGTGGGTGAGAATTGCTAAAGAAGCGGGATTTAAATATTTTATTCTAACGGCCAAGCACCATGATGGGTTTTGCCTTTGGCCTACCAAGACTACAGACTACTCTGTAAAGTCCAGCCCGTGGAAGGACGGCAAGGGAGATGTAGTGGGGGAGTGTGCAGAGGCATGCCGTGAAATGGGGATGCCTTTTGGATTATATCTTTCTCCTTGGGACAGACACGAACCCTGTTATCCAGATAAGGAAGCTTACGATGACTTTTATGCAGAGCAGCTAACGGAGCTTCTTACCTGGTACGAGATCGGAAGAGCGTCGTGTAGGGAAAGAGTGTAGATCTCGGTGGTC